>VBNY01000259.1 GCA_005877705.1 Gammaproteobacteria bacterium | reverse complement strand
ACACCTTCTCGAGCAGGCGCTCGGCGGCGAGCATCGGGCGCAGCTCCTCCAGATGCTCATCGTTCGGCGCGTATCGGGACTTGAGGGCCGAGAAGCGCGCGTACAGCTGTGGGGGGAGCGCTTCCCGCAGCTTCATGTGATCCGGGGGCTTCTGAATCCTGCGCCACTGAATGTATAGCCGCAGCGCCGTGAAGGGATTCGCGCCGATGCCGAAGGCGGGCCAGCCCGGCACCACCTCCTGCGTCTCCTGCAGGACCGTCTGCACGGCGTCCGACTGCCAGATCATCCTTTTCGGCAGCGGCGAGACCGAGCCGAGTATCCACAGCACATGATCTCCGTTCCGCACCCTCCACAGGCGCGGTCCTGCATGCTCGCCGACGACGACGACCTCTTCGGTCGGCGCCTCGGAGGAGGGAGCCGGGTTGTCTGCGGCTGCGCGCTCCAGGGCGCGCGCCGCGGGGACAAGGGCGGCCAGAGCGGCTATGAGCACCGGCGTCCTGCAGCGACTCGCAGCCCGCTGCCGAGCGCTCACCGGCGCACCGCCGTTTGCCGCTGTTGCCCGGTTAGGTTCCATCGCGGGTGAGCCGCACCGTGCCGTCAATCGTTCGTAGGCAGCACTCGCGGCGCCACCTCGGCAGTGGGGTCGTAAATGCGCGTCAGATCCACCTTCGGCGATTCACCACCCTCAAAATGGAGCTTCACGACCAGATGCTTGCGGTCCTCGGACAGTCCGTACCGCTCGAGCACGCCGGGGCCCATTTGAGGTTTGATCTGGACGACGTATTCCTTGCCCTTCCAACCTGAGGTTTGATCAGCGACGCCGCCTTCGGCGGAAACAACACTGTGGCCGCCCGGAGTGAACCGCCGCACGGAGGTGCCATAGTCGAGCACGATCTGCGCGGGCGTCTGCCGCACCGTCAGGAAATCGCCACGTGAGATGTTCGCCAGCAGCGCATGCATCAATGGAGAGTGCCGCAGCGGATCGCCGCCGGGCCCTGCCGCTCCATGTTGGGCGCCAGCGCCTTCATCCTGCGTTTGCCGATCCTCGGCTCCGGCATCGCCCTGGGCACCACGCGTACCGCGGCGCCCCGAGGCCCTGCCACCGCGGTTCTGGTCGATCGGTGCCGCCGAGTTGCGGGTGCGCCTGACGAGCTGCGCACGCACCCGATCGATGATCTTCTGTGGATCATCGCTTATGCCGTGATCCAATTTCCACGCGCCCTCGAGTGTGACGCCCGGTGGCGGCTCGGACGAGAGCCGGCCCGCCGCGCATGCGCCGAGGCCCACCACTGCCGCGGCACAAACCATGACGCTGTTGGCGCGAACCACTGGTATTCTCAAGTCGTATCCTTCGCGGGCCGTGAGCCAGCATCGCTTCGACCCGCCGCGCGGACTCGAGTTCGAACCGGTTCGCGATCACGCACGGCCCGCAGGCCAGGCCTGTTGAGGGGTCGCGAGGCATAGCTCACCGGCTCGGGCCGGAGCGCGAGGCCGCAGCCTTCGCAGCCAACGCCTCGATCCGCGCCCAATCTCTCGTCGCCAGGGCGTCCGCAGGCGTGAGCCATGAGCCTCCCGCACACAACACGTTCGGCAGGTCGAGATAGGACTTCACCGTGTCCTGTGTGATACCGCCAGTCGGGCAGAAGCGGACTTGCGCAAACGGGGCGGCGAGGGCCTTGAGCAGCGCCGTTCCGCCGACCGCGCCGGCGGGAAAGAGCTTGAAGCAATGGTAGCCCGCCGCCAGCCCGGTCATGACCTCCGAGGCGGTCGCGACGGCCGGAAGATACGGGATGTGTCCGACCGCGGCCGCCGCAAGCAGCGTCCCGGTGGCCCCGGGAGAGATGGCGAATGAGGCGCCGGCGCTGGCCGCCGCATGCAGGTCAGCGACCGAGAGCACCGTGCCCGCGCCAACACTGATCTCGGGTACGGCGCGCGCAATCGCTTCGATGGCGCGCAACGCTGCCGGCGTACGCAGCGTCACCTCGATCACGCGTATGCCACCGCGTAGCAGCGCTCGCGCGAGATCGGCAGCCGCCGCTGCATCGTCGATCGTAACGACGGGCATGACCGGCGAGAGCCGCAGGAAGTGTTCGACTGTCGGGTCCTGTTTTGTCGACATCAGCGCCTCACCGTGAATCCTGCATTGCGCAGCAGGGCGTGCACGTCGGCTACACCGACCAGGTTGAAGTCGCCCGCGATCGAGTGCTTCAGACACGCCGCCGCCAACCCGAAATCGAGCGCGGCTTGGGTCTCGAGACCGGTCATCAGGCCGTGCAATACCCCGGCCGCGAACGCATCTCCGCTGCCGATGCGATCGATGATGCGCGTCAACGAGTACGTGCGTGTTGTGTGCATTCCTGTTCGCGACAGCAACGCCGCGGAAAGATCGTGATCATCCACGCTGCGCTGGATCCGAACCGTCGTAGCGATGCGCTGCAGGCGCGGGAAAGCCGTTAGCGCCTCGGTCGCTGCGCTCCGGAAACGCTCGTGGGCGGGCACTTCGCTGAAATCGCGCCCCAGGATCAACCCCAGGTCGCGCTCGTCGGCAAACAGCAGCTCGGCTTCGCCGGCGAGCTCGCGCAAGATCGCGCGCGCGTCCCCGTGCCATCGCTCCCAGAGCTTGGCGCGGTAGTTGCAGTCGAATGAGACGGACACGCCCTGTGCGCGAGCCATGCGCACGGCGCGCAGGGCCGATTCCGCGGCTCTCGAGCCGAGCGCCGCAGTCACTCCAGAAACATGAAACCGCTGCGCGGCTGCCAGCACCGGCTGCCAATCGATCAGGTCCGGCGCCGCGAGCGCGAACGCGGATGCCTCACGGTCATACAACACCTCCGACGGCCGATGGCCGGCGCCAACCGTGAGGAAGTAGAGCCCCATGCGGCCGGCACCGGTGCCGATCGGATCCGTGAGGACCCCGTGCCGGCGCAGCTCGCCGATGCAGGCACGTCCCAGCGGGCTATCCGGCAACACACTCGCCATGGCGACGCTATGACCCAGCTGGGCCAACGACACCGCGACGTTGGCCTCGGCGCCGCCGAGGTGGGCGTTCAGCAGCGGTCTTTGCAGGAGCAGCTCGCCCGGCGCCGAGGAAAGCCGCAGCAGAATCTCCCCGAAGCAGACGACGCTCGCCTCACGTGTGTCTCTATTTCGCAACATTGCAACCGGCTGGGGCTCGATCGAGCGCAGATTATCCCAACGCAAAGCGTGAGACCGGACATAGCGTTCAATGACATTACAATGGTGAGGATGAAGCGACGCAAGGCCATCGAGCTCGAGCAGCTGAGGCGCCGGATGGCGCGCCTGGATTCGAGCAGCATCGATCAGCTCTACGGGCTGGAGCCGGTCTACGAGCCCGCGAGCGGGCATGGCCGCCCGGAGGAATTCGTGGCCGTGCAGTGCCCGTACTGCGGCGAGCGCTTGGAAACGCGCGTCGACTCGACCGCCGAGGAGCCCTCGTACATCGAAGATTGCGAAGTCTGCTGCCGGCCCATCGAGTTCGTCAGCGAGCGCGAGACGGATGGCGCGTTGTCGGCACTCAAAGTGCGGCGTCTGGATTGAAGCTTCTTGGTCATGCACGAACGGGCGCTGCGGACGGTCCTGCTGATTCAAGCGATCGAAGAGACGGACCAGGACGGTGATGTGCTGCCAATGGCCGATCGCGTGCAGGCGACGCGTGCGATCGAGGAAGATAGCCCGCTAGGAGATAGCTCGTCACCAGTGGACGCGCAAGTACAGGCGCCGCTGTCATCGGCAGATGAATGGTTCCTCACGCGCCGGGCGGAGGCGTTACTCGCAAACCTGCGAACTCGGTCCCCCGGAGTGGACCACGTGCTCGCCGTCGCTGGTGGGGCCACTTGGCTGGACCGCGCGATGCTGGCGGTGGCGTTTGCCGTAGGTGTGGTGTTGGCGACGCTCGACGGCGATCGCCGCATCAACATTCTTGGCTTGCCGCTGATCGGTCTGATTGCCTGGAATGTGTTTGCTTACGTTGCACTCATCAGCGCTACGTTGCACGTGCATCCCGAACGGGTGCGTCCGAGGCGCTGGCGGGGGAGCCTCTACGCACGTTGGGTTCGTGCCCGCATCGAGGCGCTGGTCGGGCACTCGACGCGGTTCAACGCACCGCTCGCCCCGGGTCTGCGCCGCTTCGCGGCCGACTGGTGGGATATCGCGCAGCCTCTTTTCATGGTGCGGGCGCGGCGGCTCCTGCACTTCGCCGCGGCATGCGTGGCGCTTGGGCTCATAGCCGGGTTCTGCGTCCGGGGCTTTGTCTTGCGCTATCCGGCGGGATGGCACAGCACCTTCTTGGGACCTGAGAGCGCGCACGCGTCGCTCATTGCGCTGTATGGGCCGGCGTCGGCTCTCTCGGGCATCGCGATCCCCTCCGCGCAGGAAATCGCCGCGTTGCGCTGGACTTCACCGACGGGTGGCGCTGAGGCAGGCGAGTGGGTTCGTCTGATGGCCTGGACCGCGATGCTGTATATCGTTGTGCCGCGCCTGCTGGCTGCGCTGGCGTCGACCTTGGAGCTGTGGAGGCTGTCGCGACGACTCACGATTCCAGCGGCGCTCTGCGGGTACATGGGTGTGTTACTTGTGAGAGCGCACGCCGAGACGACCTGAGCGCCGTTCGGATGGTCAGAGACTAAAACTACAAATGACGGAGTAAGACAATCATGGTGCTCAACACCGTCGGTACGCGGTCGCTGATGATCGGGTTCGCTATCGCGGCGGCGGCGTGCAGCCGTCAACCAGCCGCCACCAGCTCCCCGCCGGCGCCGCGTCCGCTCGTCCATGCGCAGGCGACCTGGGACGACTACGCGGCCCGCTTCATCGAGGACTACTTCAAGGCGCAGCCGTTCTTCGCGGTGCAGGCCGGGCGCCACGAGTTCGACGGCCGGATGGCGGACCTGAGCGCGGCCGGCATCGCGCGGGAAGTCGAGCGGCTGAAGCAGATGCGCACGCAGGCCGAGGCGTTCAAGGAGGCCTCACTTACCTCCCGGCAGCGCTTCCAACGCGAGTACCTGTTGAGCGTCATCGACAACAATCTCTTCTGGCTCGACCGTGCGCGCTTCCCGTTCACCAATCCCGCGTGGTACATCGACCGCCTCGATCCGGAGGTCTACCTGAGCCGCGACTACGCGCCGCTCGAGAAACGGCTGCAGGGATATATCGGCTACGCACGCGCCATTCCACAGATCGCCGCCGCCATCCGTGCCAACCTGCATCTGCCGCTGGCGAAGAGCCTGATCGAGCGCGGGATCGCCGCCTTCGGCGGGTTCGCGGAGTTCTTTCGCAACGACGTGCCCAAGGTGTTCGCTCCCGTGCGGGACGTACACGCTCAAAAGGAGCTCGCCGAGGCCAACGGCGCCGCGGCGCAGGCCATGGAGGAGCTGAAATCGTGGCTCGAGGCCGAGCGCAAGCGCGCCACCAGCGAGTTTGCGCTCGGCGAGCCGCTGTATCGGGAAATGCTGCAGGCGACCGAGCGCGTCGATGTCCCTGTAGCCGAGCTGCTTGCCGTCGGCCGCGCGGATCTCGAGCGCAACACTCAGGCGCTCACGGCCGCCTGCGCGCAGTATCTGCCGAAAGGCACTGTGCGCGCCTGCGTCGGTAAGATGAGCGCCGACAAGCCAAAGGCAGGTGCCGTCGAGGGCGCGCGCGCGCAGCTTGCGGATCTCAGAGCCTTCATCATCGCGAAGCGGCTCGTGACGATTCCCGGCGACGACGCGGTGCTCGTAGCTGAGGCGCCTCCGTACAACCGCGGCAACTTCGCCTATATCAACATTCCCGGTCCATACGAGAAG
>VBNY01000024.1 GCA_005877705.1 Gammaproteobacteria bacterium | reverse complement strand
GCCAGCGTGCGTTGCGGTTCTTGTAGTCGGCACTCCAAAGTAGCAACATGTATCTATTGCGAGACCGCAGTGACGGCTGTCCGCACAATAAATCAGGGGATACTTCCAAATGAGACCTCAGCAGTCGCGCGTCGACGTGCGCGCTTCGTCCGGTGAAGTGCAGAGACTTACCATAATGTTGCTGACCGCATTCGCGGTCTGCCCGGCCCTGTCATCCGCGCAGCCGACAGACAATCGCCTGGCGGTGTCGCCGACGGTCGGCAGGTTCACACCCGCCATTGCTTTGGGACAGCAGCGCGAGCGCGTCGTCGTCCTGAAGCTGGCTGGCGATCCGGTGGCGGTAGTGCGCAGCCGGATGCCTGGCAAGGAAATCTCCGAAACCGATCGGCAGACGATCGAAACCAACTTGCGCGCGCAGCAGCAGCCGATCATTGCAGCCGCCGAGGCCGAGGGCGCCAAGGTGCTCACGACCTTCCAGCACGCCATCAACGGCGTCAAGATTCGCGCGACGCCGGATCAAATCAGCCACCTGGCGACGCTGCCCGGCATCGTGGCGGTCAAGCCGGTCGCGACCTATCACCTCGACAACGCCCAGAGTGTGCCTTTCATTGGTGCGCCGAGCGCGTGGCAGGGTCCGCCCGGGCTACATGGCGAGCACATCAAAGTCGCCCACTTCGACACGGGGATCGATTTCACGCATGCGAACTTCGGCGGTCCAGGCACCGCGGCTGCCTTTGCGTCCGCCGCCGCGGCGAGCACGGCTCCCGCCGATCCGGCACTGTTCGGTCCGAATGCGCCGAAAGTGAAGGGCGGCACGGACCTGGTAGGCGACAACTACGATGCCAGCTCCAAGGATCCTGCCAAGAACACCCCCATGCCGGACCCCAACCCTTTGGACTGCAATGGTCACGGCAGCCATACGGCCGGAACCATCGCCGGGTTCGGGGTCACGGCGGCCGGAGCCACCTTCACCGGTCCCTACGATGCGGCCACGCCGGGCGTGTCGTTCACCGTTGGCCCCGGCGTCGCCCCCCTTGCAGACTTGTACGAGGTGCGCGTATTCGGCTGTACCGGCTCGACAGATGTCGTCGTCGAGGCCATCGACTGGGCGATACAACACGGCATGCAGGTGATCAGCATGTCCCTCGGCGCGGCTTTCGGGGGCGAGGACGTCGCCGATGCGGAAGCCTCCGAGAACGCGGTCAATGCCGGTATTGTCGTAGTCGCCTCGGCGGGCAACGCCGGGCCGGCCGCCTATATCGGCGGGAGTCCGGCCAGCGGTGAGAAGGTGATCGCCGTCGCAGCGATTGACTCACATCAGTTTCTGGTGAACGGCGTTCATATCGCGTTGTCCACCGGCGGCGGTGCGGACGGCGTCGACGCGGACCCTGCCGCACCGCTGCCGAGCGGTCCTGTGCCCGCCGTCATCCTGACGAACGCGGGGAGCCTGGCCCTGGGCTGTAGTTCTGCCGATTATCCGTCAAGCGGCGCAGCGGGCGCGCTCGTAATCGTGGCACGCGGCTCTTGCACGTTCGTCACCAAAGCAACCCTTGCCGCGGGTGCGGGCGCAGTCGCGATCGGCGTGGTCAACAACACTAGCGGTTTCTTTAATCCCGCTATTCCCGGCGTCACCATCCCCTTCATCGAGCTGCAGCAGAGCGACAGCGCCACGTTCACCAGCGTCCCATCGCCGGTCCATGCCTCAATCGCCTTTGCGAACGTCCACAACGCTGGATTCCGGGCATTCGCCGGCTTCA
The DNA here is from genome assembly GCA_005877705.1 of Gammaproteobacteria bacterium. Lineage (GTDB taxonomy): Bacteria > Pseudomonadota > Gammaproteobacteria > Steroidobacterales > Steroidobacteraceae > 13-2-20CM-66-19. The sequence continues at coordinate 4,248 of VBNY01000024.1, read as the reverse complement.
GCTCAGGCGGTCCGCGCATCGGGGATGGTCAACTCAAGCCCGACATCAGTGCGCCGGGAGTCAGCGTATTCTCCACGGCCGTAGGCACCGGCAACCAGGGCGAGTTCATATCCGGGACCTCCCAGGCCGCGCCGCACGTGGCCGGTAGTGCCGCACTCGCGATTCAAGCCCATCCCCGCTGGAGCGCCGATGCCGTGGCGGTTGGGCTCGTCAACACCGCTGATGCCACACAGCTCAACGGCTACTCGGCGCGGCGCGGTGGCAACGGACTGGTGCAGCCGGCCGCGGCCGCGAGCTCGTCCGTCATCGCGCGGACAGAGAGCGGTTTGCCCAGTGTAAGCTTCGGGGTCGTCGAGTCGACCGCGGACGTGTCGCGCGATGGCGGCTTCCTCGTGGAGAATCGCGGTTCGTCGCCGGCGACCTTTGCCGTCTCAATCGTCAAGGGCGCGGGCTCGCCGCACACGATCTCCGTCTCGCCTATGCAGGTGACGGTATCGGCCGGGGGGAGTGCCGGCTTGCACCTCAGCGTGTCAGTCCCGGTGGCGACAGTGGGCGACTCCAGCCTCTTCCGCCAGGTCTCGGGTCGCATCGTCCTCACGCCGACGAGCGGCAATGCCGGCGTGACGCTGAGTGTGCCCTATTACCTGGTGGCGCGCGCGCGCTCGATCGTGCAAGCCCGGACCCAGGAGGATTTCTTGACGGGCCATGCAACGACCGCGGCCGTCCAGCTGACCAACAGCTCGGGCTCGGTGGCCGGGTCGGCCGACTTCTACGCCTGGGGGCTGCGTGGAACGCACGCCAACCTGGGCTCGCTCGGTGTGCGCTCGGTGGGTGTGCAGTCCTTCGACAATGGACCGCCGTTCGGGCAGCTCATGGTGTTCGCGGTCAACACCTTCGGCGCGTGGTCCAACGCGGCGACCAACGAATACGACATCCTCGTCGATGTCAACGGAGACGGAAAGCCGGACTTCGACGTGATCGCAGTCGATCTGGGGGCGGTTACTGGCGCTGGCTTCAGCGGTCAGGTCGCCGTGGTCGTCCTCAATCTGGCGACGAACGCAGCATCTCTGGAACCGCTCCTCGCCTATGCCCCCACCGATGCAAACACGCTGCTGGTGCCCGTGGTCGCGGGTGATGTCGGTATCACAGCCTCCAACCCGCGTCTCAGCTACGTGATCCAGAGCTTCGACAATGTGGGTAGCCAGCCCGGCGACGCGCTCCTGACGCCGGCGAGATTCAATGCCTTCAACAACGCCATCAGCACCGCGGCCTTTGCGACCTTGACGCCGAGGGCGACGGCCGCCGTGCCGATCACCATCGATCGGGCGGAGTTCCGCAAGACGCCCGCGCTGGGAGTCATGGTCGTCTCGACAGAGAATACGACGGGCGGGTCACGGCAGGCGTTGCTGTTGCCGATCGGGGGCGATTAAGAAGCCGCCCGGAGTCTTTGAGTGAGTGAGTGTGTGCGCCGGCAGGGCGCACACACTCGCTTGCGCGCGCGCCCTCTCGTCCTCGACCTGATCCAGCCGGTCATGAAGACCACGGGAATGCGGATCCGCATAGAACTCCTCGCAAGGAAAGCAAGCGACTTCAGTCGCGGGAGGAATTGCGCTACAGTGTTCTCTGTCGCGCGTATCCCTATCGACGCACGGCGGCACAGCCGAATATCGGGGGATTGCTGGCGCAAGCTGCTGCAGTGCAACGCGCAGAGGATGCGGCTGCACATGGGGAATTCTGCAAGCTCTGCTTGCTCCTGAGAATAAAGCCTCTGACTTCAGGCAGGGGTTGCTTCACATCGATGAGTACTTTCTGGAAATCGAGGCCGCCTATGCGGGGGGAGCTTTCCATGTTCGGCATCACTCCGTTTGGCCTGTTCCACACCCTCATCAGTCTGCTAGCCGTCGCGGCTGGCGTCGTTGGCTTGGTCAGATACCAGGAAATCGGCACTCGCACGGGTGCCGGCATGGCCTACGTCGCGCTCACCATCGCCACTTGCGTGACAGGCTTTTTTATCTTTCATCACGGTGGCTTCGGCAAGCCGCATGCACTGGGAATCATCACGCTGGTCGTGCTGGCGATCGCCTACGCAGCGGAAACAAGGTCCTTCACGGGTCGCGCGTCGCGTTACGTGGCGGTCCTCGGCTATTCACTCACGTTCTTCTTTCACATCATTCCGGCATTCACGGAGACCGCGACCCGCATCCCCTCCGGCCACCCTCTGGCATCGAGCCCCGACGCCCCGGGGCTGCAGGCGGCGATCGGCGGGGCCTTCGTCGTCTTCCTGATCGGGGCCGGCCTGCAACTGAGGCGCCTGCGAGCCGAGCGGCGCGCCCCGCAGACCCCGACCACTCAGTTCGCCTAAAACCAGTAACCAAGGACCGCCCATGACTACTCTGCAGGTCAACGGTGAATCGCGCACTGTCGACGTTCCCGCGGACATGCCGCTGCTGTGGGTCCTGCGCGATGTGTTGGGTCTGACCGGGACCAAGTTCGGGTGCGGGATTGCGCAATGTGGGGCCTGCACGGTGCACGTAGCTGGCGCACCGGTTCGTTCCTGCCAGTTGCCCGTGGGATCGATCGGTGAGCGTGCGATCACAACAATCGAAGGCGTGGGGGCCACCGCCGTGGGCGCAAAGGTGCAGCAGGCCTGGCTCGATCTGGAAGTCATTCAGTGTGGCTATTGCCAGTCGGGTCAGATCATGTCGGCGGCGGCGCTGTTGAGCGCCACGGCCAATCCCGACGATGCCGACATCGATGCCGCGATGGCGGGCAACATCTGTCGTTGCGGCACGTACGTACGCATTCGCGAAGCCATCAAGCGCGCGGCCCACGCCACTTAGCACCATCGAGGAGGCGCGATCATGTCCGAGGCACCCTCGCGATCAGCGGTTACCATATTCGCCTCGCGCCGAGCATTTCTGCAGGCCGGCGGGGCGGCGGGCGGCGCTCTATTGCTCGGCTTTCGCATGCCGCTGGCGACTTCTGCGAATGTGCAGGCCCGCGAGCCGTTCGCGCCGAACGCCTTCATCCGCATCGACCGGCAGGGCAAGGTCACGTTGATCATGCCGCAGGTGGAGATGGGCCAGGGCATCTACACCGCAGTCGCCATGATCCTGGCGGAAGAGCTGGACGTGAGGCTGGATGAGGTGAGGCTCGAGCATGCACCGCCCAGCGATGCGCTTTACGGCAACCCGTTCTTTCATATCCAGGTCACGGGCAACTCGAACTCGGTCCGTGCGTTCTGGACGCCGCTACGCACAGCCGGCGCGGGCGCGCGCGCGCTGCTGGTAGGCGCGGCGGCGCGCCGCTGGCGGACGGATCCGAGTGCTTGCCGCACCGAGAGCGGCAAGGTCATCCACCCAGCGAGCGGGCGTACGGTCGCGTATGCGGCGTTGGTAGAGGAGGCGGGACGACTGACACCGCCGCGCGAGCCGCAGCTCAAGGCACCAGCCGACTTCAAGCTGATCGGCAAGCCGCTCAAGCGGCTCGACACGCCCGAGAAGGTGAACGGCAAGGCGCTTTACGGAATCGATGTCATGCCGCCGGGGCTGAAGTTCGCGACGCTGCGGGCCTGCCCCGTATTTGGCGGCAAGGTGGGACACGTCGATGACAGCAAGGCGAAACAGATCCCCGGCGTGCGGCAGATCGTCGCGCTGGAGGACCTGGTGGCGGTCGTCGGCGATCACATGTGGGCTGCGACCCGCGGGCTCGCGGCGCTGGAGATTACCTGGGACGAGGGCGAGAACGCGCAAGTCACATCGGAGCAGGTCTGGCAGCAGTTGCGGGCGGCCAGTGAGAAGACCGGCGCGATAGCCAAAACGGCCGGAGATGTGACTCAGGCGTTGGCAAGCGGCGAGCGCCTCGAGGCCGCCTACGAGCTCCCCTTTCTGGCGCACGCCACGATGGAGCCGATGAATTGCACCGTGCACCTCAAGCCGGATGCATGCGAGATCTGGGTCGGCTCGCAGGTGCTGTCGCGAGCGCAGGCCGTGGCCGCGCAACTGACAGGCCTGCCGCTCGACAGAGTCACCGCGCACAATCATCTCATCGGCGGTGGCTTTGGCCGCCGGCTCGAAGTGGACTACGTCGCCAAGGCCGTGCGCATCGCCAAGCACGTCGACGGGCCGGTGAAAGTGGTGTGGAGTCGCGAGGAAGACATTGCTCAGGACATTTACCGCCCGGTGTATCGGGACCGGCTCGCGGCGAGCCTCGCGAACGGCCGCATCGTGGGTTGGAGCCATCGCATCA
>VBNY01000023.1 GCA_005877705.1 Gammaproteobacteria bacterium | reverse complement strand
ACCTCGCACCTCGAGCTCGGAGCTCGCGAACGGGTCGATCCCTACGAGCTGCAGCGTCTGCTCACCGACCGTGACGTACCCGTCGACGACCGGCGCGTACGCGGGCTGCGACTGCCACGGTTGCATAGCGCGCGTACGCAGATCCGCATACAACCGCTCGTCGACTCCCTGCGGCCCGCCTACGATCTGGTGAGTAGCGGCACCGTTCACCGCTGCGATGGACAGCTCGAACGCGCGACCCGAGCTTGCCGTCGCGATATCAACCGCGATGATGGTGGCGACGCCGAGAGAAAGCCCGATCAGCGCCAGTGCGAGTTGCGCCGGGTGGCGCAGCAGGTGCCTCGCGCTGGCTGCCCAGAGCAGCGGCATCATCGTGCCGCAGCGCGGCGACCCGATGAATGGGAGTCCGCCGCCTCATGGAGCTGCCCGTCACGCAGCTCCAACACTCGATCCGCGCTGCGCGCCAGCGCCTCATCGTGCGTGACGACCAGCAGCGTCGCGCCACGCGCCCGGGTGATCGAGAACAATACCGGAAGCACCTGCTGTGCTGTTTCCTCGTCGAGATTCCCCGTCGGCTCATCTGCGAGCAGCAGGGTTGGCTCATGCACGAGCGCGCGTGCTATCGCGACGCGCTGCTGCTCGCCGCCCGACAAGGCGTCCACGGCACCGTGAAGACGGTCGCCGAGACCGACTTCCGTGAGCATTGCAGCACTGCGTTGCCGTGCCTCTGCCCCGCGGACGCCGTTGAGCTCGAGCGCGAGTCGGACATTCTCCTCGACATCCAGCGTGGGAAGCAGATTGAAGAATTGATAGACGAAACCGATGCGTGCGCGGCGAAACAGAGTGCGTTGCGGCTCGATCAGCGCCGTGACGTCGCGGCCGTCGATTTCAACCGTGCCGCTGTCCGCCCGATCGATGCCGCTGATGAGATTCAGGAGAGTCGACTTGCCCGAGCCGCTGCGTCCGATGACCGCCACAGCCTCGCCGCCGGCTACGTGCGCGTCGGCCTGATCGAGCACGCGGTGAACGCGTACCCCCTCGCGAAAGCTGCGACAAAGTTGCCGGATAATGAGCACATTCACTGCCCGTGGGTGCAGGCCGAAAGCCTGCCGCTACTCTAACCCGCGCTGTCGCCGCAGTCTTGCGCGGCCGAGCCCGCCAAAGCACACCCGGTAATCCTCGAGAGCCCCACGCCCGCCCGTGCCCGACAAGGACAAGTCCGCGCACCCGCTTCGCGCGGGCTGAGCCGCCAGCCAGCAGCGGCAAAAGTCAGGCCTTTTGCCGCGGCCTGAAAGCTCGCGGCTCCTGCCCGCAAGCTGAAAGTGGCTGCCAATCACTTTCAGCTTGCTTTAAAAAGCGCAGCAGGGCGCCCGCCAATAGGCCAAACTGCGCCCCAAGCTGCGGTACCAAGCCGTGCCGTCCACGGCCCGCAAGCCCCAAGGTGCCTCATGAATGCTGCTGTTGGTTCGAATAAGGGATCGCCGATGGAGCGGCCCTCGCGAAAATTCCCGGTGGTCGGCGGGCTGGCCGCTGTCGTGCTGTTTGCCGGCGTGACCCTCGCGCAAACCGCGAACGGTCCCTCACCGGGGACGGCCGCCAAGGCTCAGGCGCCCGGCTCTGCCGCCGCACCCGCCGCGGGGGCAAAGGCCGACGCCAAAGCTCCCTCCAAGGAAGGCTCGGCGGCGAAGGCCGCACCCGCCAACCCGAAGAACTCCGGCAGCTACAGCCTCGGCGTTTCCATGGGAGAGCAGCTGCACCGCGCCGGCATGGACGCTGAGTCGGTGTCCGTCGAGCGGCTGGCGCAGGGGCTGCGCGATGCGCTCGCCGGCAAAGCCAAGATGGGTCCGACGGATCAGGAGAACATCGCCACTCTGGTGCGCGGCACGCGCAGCAAGCTGGGTGACGTGAACCACACCGCGGCGAAGAGCTTCCTGGCCGAGAACGGCAAGAAGAAGGATATCGTGACCACCGCAAGCGGCCTGCAGTACAAGGTCCTCGCGCCCGGCAGCGGCGACTCGCCCAAATCGACGGACCAGGTGACCGTGAACTACCGCGGCACGCTGCTCGACGGCACGGAATTCGACAGCTCCTACAAGCGCGGGCAGCCGGCCTCGTTCCCGGTGAACGGCGTCATTCCGGGCTGGCAGGAAGCCCTGGTTCTGATGAAGCCGGGCGCGAAATGGCAGATATTCGTGCCGCCGACTCTCGCCTACGATCTGGATTCGCCGCCGTCGATTCCGCCCGGCTCGCTGCTGGTGTTCGATGTCGAGCTGCTGAGCGTCAAACCGCCACAGCCGCAGCAGGCCTCACCTGGGCAGCCGCAGCAGGCCTCACCTGGGCAGCCGCAAATACAACCTCAGCAGCAGCCGCAACAACCGCCGAAGTAGACAGGAGCCCAGGCATACTCGGGGGCAGCGGGGCTTAGCTCTTTGGAGGCTCGCCCGTGTTGGCGCCCGGATCGAAGCGCATCGGCTTTGTCACGCCCATGCGGGTGAGCTCGCGGCGGACAGCCTCCGCGAGATTCTGGTATGCGCCCCGATCGAACGGCGGAGCGGCCTCCCAGTCGTAGGCCCACGGCTGCAGGATCCGCATGTTCTCCGGCTCGTCGGTGTACCGCGGGAAAACGTGGGCGTGCAGTGCGGGGTCGAGGTTCCCGAGGATCGCGTAGTTGACTCGCACCGCCCCGGTAACCTTGAGCAACGCATCCCCCATGCGCGTCATGTCCAGCAGAAACACCGTGCGCTCCTGCGCCCCGAGAGCATTGAGGCTCGGCGCGACGGGATCGGGCAGCAGCAGCGAGTAGCCGCGCAGAAACTGCCGCTCGCCGAAGACGGCCCAGCCCGAGAACAAGCGGGCGATCACGCGCGGATTGCGCCCCTCCCTGGCCGCCATGACCTGGGCGTGGATCGCAGTCTCCGGCTCCAATCTGAGTTCGCTCCTCATGGGGTGCCCGGCGAGCGGAAGACGAAGTACACGGCGGCCAGGATACACAAACCGGCCCACACGTAGTCGAGCTTCAGCGGTTTGTGCATGTACAGCACGGCAAACGGCACGAACACCGTCAGCGTGATGACCTCCTGAAGAATCTTCAGCTGCGGCAAGGACAGTTGCGTGTAACCGATGCGGTTCGCCGGCACCTGCAGCAGGTACTCGAAGAACGCAATGCCCCAGCTCACGAGCGCGGCCACATACCAGGGGCGTGCCGCAAGGTTCTTGAGGTGCGCGTACCAGGCGAAAGTCATGAAGACATTCGAGCCGATGAGCAGCAGGGTCGCGGGGATGACGGACGGCATGATCCCCGGGAAATCTCTCAACCGCACCAGTTGCGCACTCTACCGGTGTCGAGGTGCACGAAATCCGAGCGGGCATAGAAACCGACGCCGCCACGCCCCGCCGCGAGCGCAACGTCGCGCAGAGTCGAGCATCGGCAGCCCTTCAGGCGCACATCGATAGCGCGACCTTCGACGTGCAGGCTGTGCTCGGCGACCCCGTGCCCGAGGGTACGCAGCTGCGCGTTGGTCGCGGGTGAGCGATAGCCGGAGATGACTTCGAAGCGCGGCTCGCGACCGGCGCTGTGGGCGAAATCGCTCAACTGCAGGTAAAGCGCGGGGTCGATCCGGTGCTGCTCGTCGAAGCGATGGTCGCGCAACAGATACTGCAACTTGGCCAGTGCCGCTGGCACGAAGGCCGCGTGGTTGGCGAACGCGATGCTCAGCGCCTCCCCCGTATGAGTGTTGACGAGCTCGATCCAACGCTCGGACAGATTCGACGCGCGCGGCGCTCGACCCCACGATGCACGCGCGAGCGGCATGGCGACCGCACCCGTGAGTACGGAGGTCGCAAAGCGGCGGCGGCTCCAGAGCGTAGCCATGGCTAAATACTTTCAGACCGGCCGCCGGGGAGCAAGTGTTCACCTCACAAGACCTGCAGTCATTGGGTTGGCTGCTGAGCCGGGCAAGAGTCGCGCCTTTTGCCCGGCGGTCGAAAGGGCCGCAGGCCGCTTTCGATAGACAGCGAAGCGCCGCAGGCCATTTCAGCCAATCAAAGAGGAAAGGGGTTCACGCTTCCGGTGTCGCCGGGTTGCGCGTTCACCGCGACCACGGTGGCCCTCGGAAAGAAGTTGAATTCCGACGCGCTCGCCCAGGTGTAGGCGCCCATGGCGCGCCCGACGATCAGATCCCCCGCCTTGAGCTCCGGCAGCATCAGGTTTTCGGCGATCACATCGATGCTGTCGCAAGTCGGTCCCGCCAGCACGGACGGCAGGCGTTGCGCCCCGTTGCGCAACGGCTCCACCGGGTAACGCGCGTGATCGTAGATCTGGCCGCTGTAGGAGCCGTAGAGACCGTCATCGAGGTAGTACCACCAGTGACCCTCGCGGCGCGCGCGTCCCATGACCGAGGCCACGCCGATGGCCGACGGGCCGACGATGAAGCGTCCCGGCTCGGCAATGACGCGCACCCGTTTCGGCAATTTCGCGAGCGCGGTGCGCAGCGGGGCGCAGAAGCGGCTCACATCCTGCACCGGTTGCGCGTAGTCGATGGGAAAGCCGCCGCCGATGTCGAGCGTATCGAGCGCGCCGAGCCTGTCCCTGCGGGCCGCAGCCATGAGCTGCGCACAGGCGTTGAGGGCTTCGACGTGCTTGGCGGAGTCCACCGCCTGCGAACCGACGTGAAACGACAGGCCGCGCACCCCGATACCCAGGTCGGCGGCGAGCCGCGCGAGCGGCAGCACATCCTCAGGATCGCAGCCGAACTTGCGCGACAGGTCGCACATCGCTCCCGGATGGCGGAACGACACGCGCAGCAGCAGCTGCACGCGGCCGGCGTGGCGTGCGAATTTGCGCACCTCATCGGGATTGTCGGCGACGAACGTGCGCACGCCGAAGCTGATCGCGTTGCGGATGTCCTGCTCGCGCTTGATCGGATGCGTGTGGATGCAGCGATCCGCCGCGACGCCGAGGCGCTGCACGAGCTGCACCTCACCTGTCGTGGCAAGGTCCAGGAAGCCACCCTCCTCGAGCACCGTCCGCACCACCGCCGCGTGCGGCATCGGCTTCAGCGCATAATGCAGGTCGACGCCCGGCAGGGCCTTGCGCAGCTTCCTGAACTGCACGCGCACCCGCTCGCAGTCGAGAATCAGCAGCGGCGAGCCGAACTCCTTCACGAGCCGGCGGATCTCGGCGGGCTGGAAGGGATCGATGAAGCGCGTACGGCGGGCGGGACTATTCACTGTTATGGCAACACTGCCATGGCGCCGGTGTCGTCGCCTTCGCTCACGCCGCTCGCCGCACGCAGCAGCCGATCGCGGATGGCGTCCCAGGGCTCACCCTCGGGCACGTCCTGCACGAGAATGCGCTGGCAGCCAGCCTTGTCGAGCGTCCGCAGGTTCGCGTACAGGTCGTGTCCATACTGCTCCGGGCGCCGACCGGCATTGATCCAGGTGACATATTTGTGCGCCCTCAGCGGCAGCCGCTGCGCCAGCACCGCGACACGACGTCCGCCCTCGGACTGCGCAGCGGCGTGCGCATCGATTTCGCCCGCCGGCACGATCGTCATCGTGGTCGTCGGAGCGTAGTGCGTCGGCGTACCGCCGGGGACGCGCGGCGCTGCGCGACCCGCTCCCATCAGCAGCTCGCCGGCGACCTGACGGATCTGTGCCGCCGTGACGGCCCCGGGTCGCAGCAGCCGCACGCTCGAGTCCTCGAACGAGACGATCGTGGACTCGAGGCCGATCTGACACTCGCCGCCATCGAGGATCACTTTCACCGTCTCGCCGAGCTCCTCGCGTACGTGCTCGGCGCGTGTCGGCGACAGTTTCCCGTAACGATTGGCGGAGGGGGCGGCGATGCCGCCGCCGAAGGCGGTGAGCAACTGCTGCGCCATGGGATGGGACGGCACGCGGACCGCGACCGTGTCCTGGCCACCGGTCACGACTTCGTGCACGTTCGCCGCCCTTGGCATCACCATCGTAAGAGGACCCGGCCAGAAGCGCTCTGCGAGACGCAACGCCAGCTCGGGCACCTCGCTTACCCAACGGTG
>VBNY01000022.1 GCA_005877705.1 Gammaproteobacteria bacterium | reverse complement strand
CGGCAGCACGATCCGCCCGGCTGACTTCGACGCCGCAACCGACGTTATCGCGGCGATCCCATGCAGCGTGGCGGTCGTGTCATGAGCACTCACCCGCCAAACGGATGGCGCAGCACGATCGTCTGATCGCGGTCCGCCCCCGTTGAAATTATGTCGATCGGGACGTCTACCAGCGCCTGCAGGCGCTCGAGGTACTTGCGTGCATTCGCCGGGAGTGCGCTGTATTCGGTGACGCCGACGGTCGATTCCCGCCAGCCCGGCAGCGCCTCATAGACCGGCTCGATGCCGGCGTAGCCCTCGAGGCTCATCGGCGGATCGGGCGTCACTTCCCCCTTGATACGGTAGCCGACGCAGATGCTGATTGTCTCGAGCCCATCCAGCACATCGAGCTTGGTGATGCACAGTCCCGAGACGCTGGAGTGAACGATGGCGCGACGCAGGGCGACCGAGTCGAACCAGCCGCAGCGGCGCCGCCGGCCGGTGACCGAGCCGAACTCGTGGCCGACGCGAGACAGATGCTCGCCGTATTCGTCGAACAGCTCGGTCGGGAATGGGCCGGCGCCCACCCGCGTCGTGTAGGCCTTGACGATGCCGACGACGTAGTCGAATGCTCGCGGCCCCAGCCCGGTCCCCGTGCCCGCAAAGCTCGCGGTGGTGTTCGATGAGGTGACATACGGATAGGTCCCCAGATCCACATCGAGCATTGCGCCCTGCGCCCCTTCGAACAGCACGTTGGCGTCCGCCCGGCGCAGCGCGTGCAAGGCCTGCGTCACGTCCGTCACGAGCGGCGCGATCTGCTCGGCCAGGGAGAGTTGTTGATCCAGAGTCTTCTGAAAATCGACCGGCGGCTGGCGGAAATACTGCTGCAGCACGAAGTTGTGGAAATCGAGCACCTCGCCCAACTTGGCGGCGAAGCGGTCTCGCTGGAACAGATCCGCGACGCGCACCGCGCGCCGTGCCACCTTGTCCTCATAGGCCGGCCCGATGCCGCGCCCGGTAGTACCGATCGCATTGGGCCCGCGCGCGCGCTCGCGCGCCTGATCGAGAACCACGTGCGAAGGGAGGATCAACGGGCAGTTGGGTGAGATGCGCAACCGCTCGAACACCGGCACGCCCTGCTCGATGAGCATCCGGCTTTCCGCCAGCAGCGCCTCGAGCGACAGCACCACGCCGTTGCCGATGAAGCAGCGCACCTGCTCGCGCAGAATTCCCGAGGGAATGAGCGACAGGATCGTCTTGCGCCCGCCGATGACGAGCGTGTGGCCGGCGTTGTGCCCGCCCTGGAAGCGCGCCACGGCGGCCGCGCGCTCCGTGAGGAGATCGACGACCTTGCCCTTGCCTTCATCGCCCCATTGCGTGCCGATGACGACGACGAATTTGCCCACGTGCTTAGCCTCTAGCGCACCAGGAACAGGATCACCACGCCGACCAGCATGCTTCCCAGGCCGGCGATGCGCAACTCGCGATCGCGCACTTCGAGGAGCTTCGCGAACGCGCGCTTGACGCCTTGCGGATTGATGAACGGCGCGATGCCTTCGAACACGAAGAACAGCCCCAGCGCCGCGAGCAGATCTGACAGATTCAACGACACGGACTTGACTGCGCTGCCATCAGAATCTCGCCTGTTCCATACAGGCTCGATTCCGAAGCCCGCTTCGCGCTTCCTCTGCGAGCACCTGCACCAGAATCTCTTCTTCTGGGCATGCATCTCCCGCATCCACGCGCAGGACCCGGTCGTCACAACCGGCCAGCTGGCAGCGAAGACCCTCCGCCAGCAGGTTGCGTGCTGCATTGATATCGCGGTCATGGCTGAACCCGCATCGCGGGCACCGCCACTGCCGCTCATCCAGCCGCAACTCATCAGGGGTGTACCGGCACTCCGAGCAGGTCTTGCTCGAGGGATACCAGCGATCCACCTCGATCAGGATTTTGCCGTACCACTCGCTTTTATAAGCGAGCTGCCGGCGCACCTCGCTGAACGCGACGTCGTGGATCGCACGGGAGTGTCGCCCGCGCGCCAGCGCCTTGACGTTCAGGTCTTCGACGCAAATCACATCGAACTCACGCACCAGACGGGTCGTGAGCTTATGCAGGGCGTATTGGCGCTCCTGTTTCACCTTGGCATGAATCCGCGCTACCCGCAGCCGCTGCTTCTCGCGCCGTCGACTGCCTTTCTGCCGCCGTGCCAGGCAGCGTTGCTGCTGGCGGCGGATCTCGAGTGCAGTGTTCCAGAGCCACCGAGCGGCCCCGAACCAGCGATCAAGCCACCGCCGTTGCGCGCCATTCGGATAGGCGCGAATGCGGTAACTTCGCATGACCTTCCGCATACTGCAATACTAACACCATGGTGTCGCAGGCCGCAGCGCAGATCTCAACATGGGCCGCCGGGCGCCGAAGCGCGTGACGCCTCGAATCGAGCTGCGTGCGACGGCTGAAGCTGGCGGCGTCGTTTCCGTCCCTGGAAACTCCAACGACTTCCGGCTGCGCGCGCCGCTCACTCCTCGCACACCATCACTGCGCGCCTGCGCGCTTCGCCGGGTCTTTCAGGTACTTGAAGAATTCCCCATCCGGAGTCACCACCAGCAGGTCGCCGTCCTTGCCGAGCGAGCGTTCGTAGGCCTGCAGACTGCGATAGAAAGCGTAGAACTCCGGATTCTTCGAATAGGCCCGCGCGTAGGTCTGGGTCGCCTGGGCGTCCCCTTCGCCGCGTACGCGCAGCGCGTCGCGTTCCGCGTTGGCGAGAATCTCCGTGCGCTCGCGCTCGGCGGAAGCACGGATGCGCACGCTGGCGCTCTGTCCCTCGGCGCGCAGTCGACTCGCGATCTTGGCGAAGTTCTGCTTCATGCTCTCGTACACGCGTGTGCTCACTTCGTCGGGGAGGTCGATGCGCTGCACGCGCACGTCGATGAGCTCGACGCCGAGGCCCGCAACGTTGCGGCTCGCCTGGCCGAACATGTCCCCGGTCACGGCGGCGCGCTCGGCCGAGACGATCTGCTCGAGGGTGCGTTGCGCCACGACGCTCTTGATGCCGTCCTTCACGATCTCCGCCAGACGCTCGCCGGCGAGCTCCTCGCGTCCGCCGGTCGCCTGGAAGTAGTGCGACGGGTCCTTGACGCGCCACTTGACGTAGAAGTCCACGATCAGCCCGCGGTTGTCATTGGTGAGGAATGTCTCACCGGTGTACGACAGCGACAGGATGCGGCGATCGAACTTCACCACCAGATCCCAGGGCCACTTCCAATGCAGGCCGGGCGCGTAGTCGATTCCGACGATCGCGCCGAACTCGGTGCGGATCGCGAGCTCCGCCTCGCTCACGGTAAACAGCGACGTCGCCGCGACGAGCATCAGCGCGCCGACGGCGACGATCAGGGGGAAAGCGCGTGCGGGCATCAGCGCTCTCCGCGCCCGCGCGCTTCGACCGTCACGGAGTCAGGTTCCTTCTGGCCTCCCGCGGAGGGCGATTCCGAGGTCTGCTCCGACTCGCCTCTGGTGCTCTTCTCCAGAAGCTTGTCGAGCGGCAGGTAGAACATGTTGCCGCCCGCGGTGCCTCCGGCCTTGGAGTCGACCAGTACCTTGTGGGCCCGTGCGAGCACGTTCTCGATCGTGTCCATGTACAGTCGCCGGCGCGTCACGTCCGGCGCCTGGGTGTAGGCCTCCAGCAGCTGCGAGAAGCGCGAGGCCTGGCCCTCGGCCAGCGCCGTGACCTGGGCCTTGTAGGCCTGGGCGTCCTGCTGCATGCGGGCGGCGGCGCCCTGCGCTACCGGAATGATGCTGTTGGAGTACGCCTGCGCCTCCTTGATGAACCGCTCCTGGTCGGCGAGCGCCTTGTTGGCATCGCGCTGCGAGGGAATCACTGCCTCAGGAACCTGCACGTCGGTGAGATTGACCGTGGTGACGGTGATGCCCGCGTTGTAATAGTCGAGCGTGCGCTGGATCAGCTCCTTGGTGCGGCGCGTGATCTGCGGGCGCGTCGCGCCGACCAGCACTTCGTCGAGGACGCTGCGGCCGACGATCTCGCGGATCGCGCTCTCGCTCACTTCACTCAAGGAAGCCTCCGGATCGCGCACCCGGAACAGCTTCTTGATCGGATCGGTGAACTGGTACTGCACGGCGAAGTGCAGGTCGACGAGGTTGACGTCGGAGGTGAGCACGCGCGACTTGTAGTCGCTCGAATTGACGCTCGCGACGCTGACCTTGGTGAGCGTCTCGATGGGACACGGCCAGCGCCAGCCCCACCCCTGGTTCTTCACATCGACGAGCTTGCCGAAGCGCAGGATGACGCCGCGCTCGGCCGCCTTGACCTGGAAGAAGCCGCTCGCCAGCCACAGCGCCAGCGCCACGAGGGCCACGGTCAGCAGCAGCGAGCCGCTCTCGCCGCCCCGCCCGCCCGGGCGCAGCAGCGACTCGAGCTTGCGCTGCCAGCTCTTCACCCGCTCATCGAGATCCGGGCCGTTCTGGCCGGGCCGGCGCCCCCACGGATTGTTCTGACCGCTTGGTTGATTCCACGCCATAAGGAGTTTGAGCCACCCGTGCGCTTGAGGTTCGCGAGCCTCAAAGCGCAGCTCGGACCACCTACAACAATACGTGACACCCACCAGCCCCGAGCTCGCGGCGCATGCGTGTCGCAATCCGCTCAGGCCCGCTCGGTCGCGCTCGAGACGGCGGTCGATTGTAGGTAGGCATCCCCGGCCGCACAAGGCGTATCCGCCCCCCGCACCTCGAGGATCTGCACTCCCGGCGTGCGCGCCAGTGCCAGCAGCTCGACGTCGGGGAGTTCGACTGCGAGCTCGATCGAGCCGTCGTCTGCGCTGCGCTCAGCGCGCACCGCCTTCGCCGCATACAGCCGCGCGCGCAGCGCCCCGGCGCTTGCCGGGACCCGCAGCCGCGCGCGGCGCGTGACTCGAGCGAGGCGCTCGGCGATGGCAGCGGCGAGCAGCTCCAGGCCCAGGCGCCGCTCGGCGGAAATCCACGCGGCCGTGACCTGGCCGTCGGCGGCGCGCTCCAGGCGCGGCGCGAGGCCCAACCGGTCGATCTTGTTGTAGAGAATGATCTGCGGAATCTGCTCGGCGCCGATCTCCTTGAGCACCGCATTCACCTGCGCGATGTGCTCCGCGCGGCGCGGATTGCTCGCATCCACCATGTGCAGCAGCAGAGTCGCGGCGCGGGCCTCGGTCAGTGTGGATTGAAACGCGGCCACCAACTCGTGCGGCAACTCACGAATGAACCCCACGGTGTCCGCGGCGACCACCAGCGTTCCGCCCGGCAATGTGATCCGCCGCACCGTCGGATCCAGGGTGGCGAACAGTTGATCGGCCACATAGGCATCCGCGCCGGTCAGCGCACGAAACAACGTCGACTTGCCCGCGTTGGTGTAGCCGACGAGCGCCAGCGAGGGCACGGGGATTTCGGCCCGCATCTGCCGCCCGGTCTCGCGTTGCTGCTTGATCTTCTGCAGCCGCCTGGTGAGCACCCGCACGCGTTGCCCGATGAGCCGGCGGTCGGTCTCCAGCTGCGTCTCGCCCGGACCGCGCAGGCCGATGCCGCCCTTCTGGCGCTCGAAGCTGCGCGCACGCTGCGCGAAGATGTCGAGGATGAGCGCGTTGCGGTCGAGCACCCTGCGGCCGATGTGCGTCTCGAGATTGCGCTCCTGGCTGGGGGAGAGCGCGTGGTCGATGAGGATGATGTCCGCCTCGTTGACTTCCGCCACGGCGCGCAGCTCGTCCGCCTTGCCGCTGCCGACGAAGAAGCGCGGATCGGGCCGCGCGCGGCGGCCGGTGACGGTCGCAACCGGCCGGGCTCCGGCCGATTCGGCGAGCTGCGTGAGCTCCTGCAGATCCTCCGGATCGACCTGCGCCCCGAGTCCCAGGCGCACCAGCACGGCGCGCTCACCGGTGCGTGGGCGCTCGAACACTCAGGCTTTCCAAGACGCCGGGATTTTCATGGGCTGCGCCCAATCCCTGCGCGGCCTG
>VBNY01000021.1 GCA_005877705.1 Gammaproteobacteria bacterium | reverse complement strand
ATGGGATTGGTTCGCCCTGCAGCTCAAGGACGGCAGCACGCTGATGTTCTATGCACTGCGGGATCGGGATGGCAGCCACGACCCCTACAGTGCCGGAACCTGGGTTGATGCCGCAGGCCGGTCCCGGGCGCTGTCGTTGAACGACGTGCGGATCGATGTCGGCGGGTACTGGAGGAATGCGCGCGGTGCGCGCTATCCCGCGCGGTGGCATCTGAATGTTCCCGCCGTAGCGCTCGATGTCGACGTGCGCCCGGTGCTCGCAGATCAGGAGCTGGGCACTACACCACGGTACTGGGAGGGCGCGGTGGATGTGACCGGAACTCTCGCCGGCCAGAAGACTGGCGGGCGGGGGTATGTCGAGCTCGTTGGATACGCGCCGGGAACGGCGTCGGAGCCCTGAGCAGGTGGCGGACGCGCCTGCCTTGTCGGATGATGGCGTCCCTTCGCGGTAAGGAGATCATTCATGCGATGCTCATTGGTTTGCGCACTGGCTGCTGCATTGATTGCCATTCCCGTCTACGCGGCGCTGCCCAACGGCGCGAAGGCCCCCGACTTCACTACGGAGGCGTCTCTCGCCGGCAAGACTTTCAAATTCTCGCTGACGGATGCGCTCAAGAAGGGACCGGTGGTGCTGTACTTCTATCCGGCCGCGTTCACGCCCGGCTGCACGGTCGAAGCGCACCAGTTCGCGGAAGCGACCGCGCAGTTCAAGGCGCTCGGCGCGACCGTGATCGGCGTGTCGCACGATCCCATCGAGAAGCTCAACAAGTTTTCCGTCAGCGAATGCCGCAACAAGTTCGCCGTGGCTTCGGATGCCGACGGCAGCGTCATGAAGGCGTATGACGCGGTGCTGGCGGCGAAGCCGGAGTATGCGAACCGGACGTCCTACGTGATCGCCCCGACAGGCGAGATCCTCTACTCGTACACGGACATGAAGCCGGACAACCATGTCGAGAACACGATGACGGTCGTGAAGAAGTGGCAGCAGGAGCACAACAAGGCCTAAAGCGAGCTTCGAGCTCCGGAAGTTGTTTCAGGCCAGGTCCGCGAGCGCCGCCGGAACATGGCGGCGCAGCAGCAGGTTCTGCGCGTCCCACTGCTCCTTGCCTTGCAGCTTTTCCAGGAAGCGCACTTCGCCGCCGGCAAACACGGCTAGCGGCACGCCGTCGCGATACAGCACGCGATTGCCGCTCAGCGAGGGCAGCCGCGGGCCCGGCGTCAGGATGCCGACGAGATTGAGCGGGTCCGCGCCCGAAAGCGAGACGTAGCTGTGAGCCGTCGGCCTGCGGCGCACGTCGCGCAGCAGTCCGATGGCCTCAGGCGCGGCGTACTGCTCGCCGGTGAAGCCGGCGACGAACCGGCCGCCGCGGACCTCGCCGCGCGCCTCCAGCCGCCGGTAGCACATGAGCAGATCCCGCCACGGCGGCAGCCAGTCTGCCTCGCGCGCCAGCAAGCGCCAGAATACAACTCCCCAACGCCGCAGCAGAGCTCGCGCGACATGCTCGACGGATTCCTCATCCTGCGCGCGCTCATCTGCCTGCGCCGCGGCCTCCTCGGCCTGGGCGCGGCGGTGCACGAGCGCCCAGCGCCCCGCGGAGTCCATTCCGAACAGCGCGATGCGCCGCCTGCGGCGTCCGCCGCCGGCAGGCCTGCGGCGCTCCGAGGGAATCAGCAATGCCCTGAGGCCCGCGAAGCTGTCGGAGTTGACGATACCGAGCGCCACGAGCTCCGCCAGGGCTTCCTCCGCCTGCGCCGGCAGGAGTCCGCTGCCATCGGTGATCTCATCGAAGAACGAGGCGCCGTGCGAGCGGATGTAGTCCGCGACCATCCGGGCCTTGGAGGATGGGTCTGGCGCATCCACGGGCCCCGTGAGAGATGACCACACACGGATGTTGCGTCTGGCGAGCAGCACGATCGGTGTGCCGCGCACGGGCGCGGCGCTGCGCTCGGAGTCGCTCTTACGCCGCGCCAGCCGTGTCCACACGAACCGGCCTGCGAGGCACTGCTCATCGAGCCACGCGGGCTCGTATTCGCTGATGCGCATGGGAAGCAGCTCGGTTTCCCAGGCGCTGGCGGGGGATTCGAAGCCTTCAAGCTGCGTGAGCACGGCGCCGACCGCGTCCGGGCCCTCCATGCGCCCGGCGGGGGTAACGCGCTGCCACTCGAACAGGAAACGCAGGAAATCGCGCACCTCGATCGGCTCGATCTCGGCGCGCAGACGTTTCACCGTGTAGCGGTGAATGCGCGCCAGCAGGCGGCGCTCACACCACTCGCCCGCCTCGCCTGCCGGCTCGGGGCTGAACTGGCCGCGCATCGCGAAGCCTTCCACCTGCAGCGCCGCCAGCGCGGCCTCGATCTGGCCCGCCGGCAGGCCAACGGAGTCCGCAACGGCCCGTGCCGTAACCGGTCCGAGACCCTCCAGCCGGCCGCGAACGACTTCAACGAGCGCCTGCTCGCGGGCCCAGTGCCGCGCATGTGCCGCGGGAACCTCAACAGAAGGCTCGACCTGCGCTTCGGGAAACAGCGCGCGCAAGAGCGGCAGACGCTCCGTGGCAAGCCACAGGCCGCGTGCCCCCGCATTCAGGCGTGTCGCACGCCGTTGTGCGACGAGAGCGGCAAGCAGTTCCGGCCAGCCGGCCTGCCGAGCTTCGGCGTCCGTCAGGAACGTGAGCCACGACAGCGCGTCATGCAACTCATCAGCGCTCGTCGCGTCAGGCCACGCCTCGGCGCGCACGCGTTGGATGGCTTCCGGATCCAGCTTGCCGATATCAGCCGCGCTTTGCGGGTCCAGCCAGCGGCGACTCATCACGGCCTGCGTGCGGCGCTCTTCGAGCGGCGCATCGTCGAGGTAGGCGTACGGACGCGCGGAGAGGACTTCGAGCGCAAGCGGGGAAGGCTCGGTCAGGTCACGAGCGATGACCTGGATCTCGCCGGCTTCGAGGCCCCGCAGCAGCCGCTCAAAGCCTGCGGTATCCATCGCCTCCTCGAGGCAGTCACGGATCGCCTGACGGACCAGCGGATGGTCCGGGATCTCGAGCTCACCGGACAGGTTCTCCGCGCACGCGAGCTGGTCCGGAAACACCGCGGCGAGCAGATCTTCCGCCGCCATGCGCGCCAGCGGCGCCGGCACCTTCTTGCCGCCCCTGAAGCGCGGCAGGGCCAGGGCGATGGTCGCGCTCCAGCGCCAACGTGCGGGAAACATCGGCGCCGCACATAACGCCTGCACCAGCAGCGGCCGCACCGTGTTGGAATGCAGATAACGGGCCACTTCGGCCAGCTCGAAGCTGTGCGCCGTCGTCAGCGACAGCACGATGGTGTCTTCGGTGGCCGCCGCCTGCAGCTCGAAATTGAATGAGCGGCAGAAGCGCTTGCGCAGCGCCAGGCCCCAGGCGCGGTTGATGCGGCTGCCGAACGGCGAGTGGATGACGAGCTGCATCCCGCCGGCCTCGTCGAAGAAGCGCTCGAGGATGATCGCCTGCTGCGTCGGCAGGGCGCCAAGCGCCACGCGCGCGGCGGCCAGGTAGCTCACGAGCTGCACGGCGGCGGGGCCGGCGATACGGACCTCATCGACCAGCCAGCGGACCGCCGGCTCCATTCCACCATCGACCGGGGCGCTCGTTGCGGGATCGAGCGTGTGGTCCTGCGCGAGGTGCTCACTCGAGGTGTGCGCCTGCATTTCACGGGGTGGCATCAGCCTGCTCTCGATCTCCTGCCGCAGGCGCGACACGCTGCTGGAGAGCTCGTTCGAGCGGCCGGGGGCTTCGCCGAGCCAGAAGGGAATCGAGGGGGGCTGTCCGTGCGCATCCTCGACCCGCATTCTGCCTTGCTCCACCCGCAGAATGCGGTACGAGACATTGCCGAGCTGAAACACGTCGCCCTGCAGGCTCTCGACGGCGAAGTCCTCGTTGACCGTGCCGACGAACTGACCCTGCGGCTCGAGGATGACCTGATAGTCGGCGTTATCGGGGATGGTGCCGCCCGAAGTGATCGCCGTCAGACGCGCGCCGCGCCTGCCGCGCAGCATGTGGTTGATCGCATCATGATGGATCAGTGCGCCGTGTCGGCCGCGGCGGGTGGTGAAGCCTTCCGCCAGCATGCGCACGACGTCATCGAATTCCGTCCGCCCGAGATCGCGGTACGGGTATGCCCCGCGAGCGAGTGCGAACAGACCGTCTTCCTGCCATTCGCGTGCCGCGACTTCCGCCACGATCTGCTGGGCGAGCACGTCGAGCGGTCTGGCGGGAACGGCCAGGCGATCGAGCTCGCCGCGGCGCACCGAATCGAGCAGCGCGGCGCACTCGATGAGATCGTCACGCGACAGAGGGAACAGCCGCCCCTTGGGCGTGCCCCCGACCGAGTGGCCGGACCGGCCGACCCGCTGCAGGAATCCGGCGATCGAGCGTGGTGAGCCCAGCTGACACACCAGGTCGACGTCGCCGATGTCGATGCCGAGCTCGAGCGATGCGGTGGCGACCAGCGCGCGCAACTCACCGCGCTTGAGCCGGCTTTCGGCGGCGAACCGCAGCTCCTTCGCCATGCTGCCGTGATGGGCCGTGACCTGCTCCTCGCCGACCCGCTCCGAGAGGTGGCGCGCGACACGCTCGGCATGCCGGCGTGTGTTGACGAATACGAGCGTAGTGCGGTGCTCGCCCACGAGCTCGGCCAGCCGGTCATAGACCTGCGTCCACGCCTCGCCCGACATGACCGCCTCCAGCGGCGAGGGCGGGATTTCGAGCTGTAGATCGCGCTCGCGCACGTGCCCCGAGTCGATGATCGTACAGTCGGCTTGGCCGTCGCCGCGAATGTTGTGGGTGCCGACCAGGAAGCGCGCGACTTCCTCGATCGGCTTCTGGGTGGCAGACAGTCCTACGCGTGTCAGCCTGCGCCCGGCGAGCGACTCCAGCCGCTCCAAGGACAGCGCCAGGTGCAGGCCGCGCTTGCTGCCGACCATCGCATGAATCTCATCCACGATCACGGTGCGGGTGGTTGCGAGCATCTTGCGGCCGGATTCCGAGCCGAGCAGGATGTAGAGCGACTCGGGCGTCGTCACCACGATGTGCGGCGGGCGCTTGCGCATGCTGTCGCGCTCGTGTTGGGGAGTATCGCCCGTGCGCACGAAAGTTCTGATGTCGACATCGGGCAATTCCAGCGCCCGCAGCTCCGCACGGATGCCACTCAGCGGGGCTTCGAGGTTGCGCCGGATGTCGTTCGAGAGGGCTTTGAGCGGAGAGACGTAAACGACATGCGTCTCGTCCGTCAGGCCGCCGCCCTCGATGCCTTCGCGCACCAGCCGCTCGATCGCCGCGAGAAAGGCCGCGAGCGTCTTGCCCGACCCGGTCGGCGCGGCGATCAGAACGTGGCGCCCCGCCTGAATGGCAGGCCAGGCCTGGTGCTGCGGCGCCGTAGGCGCGTCGAAGGTTCTGTTGAACCAGTTGGCGACGGCTGGGTGAAATGACGAAAGAGCGGACATGCTGGTGCCTGCAATCGACGCAAGGAGGTGAGGGCGTGATTGAACCACAGCTTGCGGCCGCAGAGGAATTCAGCAGCGAAATGCTCGCGCCGTACAGCAGGCAGCGCGTAATGGCGCTGTATAGCAGAGGGTGGCCGCTGAAGCGCCGCTAGGCGCCTTCAGCCAATGTAAAATAAAAGCAGGCGCCGCGATCGACGGATGACTCCGCCCAGATCTCACCGCCATGGCGATGAATGATGCGCTGGACGGTCGCCAGCCCGATACCGGTGCCTGGGAACTGCGTTTGCGGATGCAGCCTCTGGAAGGGACTGAACAGCTTGTCGGCGTACTGCGGATCGAAACCGGCGCCATCGTCCCTCACGTAGTACACGTCGCGCCCCTCGCCAGCAGTGCGAGCTCCGAAGGTGATGCGCGCCTGCTGCCGGGAGCCCGTGAATTTCCACGCGTTGGACAGAAGATTCGCGAGCGCAAGCCGCAGCAGGCCTGCATCGCCCTGGACCTTGATTCCCTCGGCGATCACGCACTCGACACGGCGCTCCGGAGCGCCGGCGCGCAACTCCTCCACGATTTCCTGCGCAAGCTGTCCCAGGTCCACCACACCCGCGCGCAGCGGAGCGCGCACGATCGTGGACAGGTTGAGGAGATCGTTGATCAGCCGATGCATGTGGCGCACGCTGAGCGAGATCCGCTCCAGGTGCCCGCGATCGGTTTCATCCAGTTTGGCCGCCGAGCTCTCCAGCAGCACCTGGCTGAAGCCGTCGATGCTGATCAGCGGCGAGCGCAGGTCATGGGCGACAGCGGACGAGAACGTCTCCAGCTCGCGGTTCAGGACTTCGAGCTCGCGCGTGCGGCGCTCGAGCTCCGCGGTGCGTTGCGCCAGCCGCCGCTCGAGATCCCGAACCTGCGCTGCCGCGGCGTCGAGCCCACCCGGTGCTGCACCCGGCACAACGCGTCTGATCGTCGGCGCCAGCTGCTGCAGCTGCGACTTCGGGACACAGGCCGCGGCGCCATCAGGCTCGGCCCCGCCAGGTCCGTCGCCGAACTCGGGGTCGGCGGAGACGATTATGAACGGCACGCCGGGGCGCCGCTCATGCGCGGCGGACCGCGCGGCACGGCGGTCGTAGCCGGGAACGTTGCTATCGGACAGAATCACGTCGAACTGCGCTTGCTGGAGCGCGGCTAGATAGGTTGCGCCGGAGTTGACGGCGAGCACGTCGCAGTCGAGTCCCCCCTGCGCCAGCATGGAGCGAACCAGCTCCACATCGGCGGCGTTGTCCTCCAGGTGCAGAACGCGCAGCTTCATGGCCGCGACCCTCCTTGATGCCCCGGCATGGATACGCGACAGGGCAGGTATAGTCAAACACAATCACGTTGTGCGATGCGCACACAATGCCCGAGGCGGCGTCCCGGTTCCCTGTGG
>VBNY01000020.1 GCA_005877705.1 Gammaproteobacteria bacterium | reverse complement strand
CATGTCGGCGAAGTGGTTCACGTGGCTGTATCCGTCAGCCTCGGCCCAGGCGCCGCGCAGCTCCTTGAGCGTGTCCGGGCCGAAGGTAGTGAATGCAAAGAAGCCCTCGGGGTTGAGCACGCGGCGGATCTCAGCGAACGCCTCATCCAGTGGATCGCACCATTGCAACATGAGGCTGCTGAACACGAGGTCCACGCTCGACTCCGCCAGCGGCAGACGCAGCGCATCCGCGCAGACACGCTCGAAACGGCGGAAGAGGTGTTGGTGCCGTCGCGCCTCCCTGAGCATGCCGGGCGCCAGGTCGAGCGCTATGACCAGCGCGCGCCGATAGCGTCGTTTCAGCTCGCGCGCGGCCCGTCCGGTGCCGGCGCCGAGGTCGAGCACCACTCGGGGCTCGAACTTGAACGGCTCGAGCCGCCCGAGCAGCTCGTCCGACACCCGTGGTTGCAGCACCGCAGCGGCCTCGTAGCCCGCACTGGCGCGCTCGAACGCCGCTCGCACGCCCGGGCGGTCGAGGCGGAATGCCGCGGTAGCGAATGCGTTATCCACCCAGAAATTCCCTCGCTAGCGCCACAAACTCAGTCGGATGCGACAGGAATGGAGCGTGCGCGGCACGCGCAAACTCGACGTAGCGCGCAGCGGGCAGCATTGCGGCGAGCGCTCGCGCCGCCGCCGGCGGCGTGACACGGTCGTATTGTCCGCCCACGACCAGCGTGGGAGTGCGAACCAGGCCCAATGTTGGACGCAGATCGGTGCTGCTGAGCGTCTCGAGGCCCGCCGCGAGTGCTTCGGGTCGCGCTTCGCCGTGCGCCAACAGCGAGGCGCGCAGCGCTGCGAGCACCGACTTGCTGCGCGCGCTGCCGCGCACCTGCAGCTCGAGAAACTCGCTGACGGCGCGCTGATAATCCGTCTCCAGTTGCTGCGCGAGCTTGGCGAGGGCAGCAGGGGCCATGCCGTGCGGCCAATCCGGGCCCGCGACGAACCGCGGAGTCGTCGCGACGAGCAGCAGGCGCGCGACTTTGGTCGGCATCGCGGCGCTCAGGTCGAGCGCGATCTGGCCGCCCAGGGACCACCCCAACAACGAGTAACGATCGGACAGCGACGCGAGCGTGCCGTGCAGCGACCACGCCTGCTCCGCGGGCGTGCGTGCGTTCGGGTTCCAGTCGCTGCGTCCGTGGCCCGGCAAGTCCACGGCGATGACGCGAAAGCCACTCGCCAGCTCGTCCGTGAGTGTGTCCCAGACACGCAAGTTGAGACCCCAGCCGTGCAACAGCACCAGATCCGGGCCCTGACCGCGCTGTTCCACATACAAGCCGCTCATTCGCAAGCAACCTGGACCCGGGCGCACACGCGGCTCAATTGCTCGACGAGCCCGTCCACCTGCGCCTCGGTATGCGCAGCGGAAAGCGTCACGCGCAGCCGCGCAGCGCCCGGTGGGACCGTGGGCGGCCGGATGGCGACGACCCAGAAGCCGGCGTTGAACAGCTCCTGCTGCGCCAGCAGCGCCGTGTGCGAGTCGCCGAGCATGACCGGCTGGATCGGCGTGTCGGAAGCGGCCAGCGGCACCTTGGCGTGGCTCGCGGCCGCCCTGAAGCGCTCGGTCAGAGCAAGCAGCCGCTCGCGGCGCCAGGGCTCGTGTTGGGCGATGTCGAGCGCCTTGCGGGTCGCCGCTGCGACGGGTTGAGGCAATGCGGTGGTGTAGATGTAGGGGCGCGCCTTCTGGAGGAGAAACTCGATCAACTCGCACGTGCCGGCGACGAACGCGCCGAACGTCCCGAACGCCTTGCCGAGGGTGCCGACCAGTACGGGCGCATCGCCACAGCTCAAGCGGAGTCGCTCGAGCGATCCGCGCCCGCTGGGACCCAACACGCCAAGGCCGTGTGCGTCGTCGACGATCAGCCACGCGTCGTGTGCCTCGGCCGCTCGCGCCAGCTGCGCCAGAGGCGCAATGTCGCCATCCATGCTGAAGACCCCATCCGTTGCGATGACCGCGACATCCCGTGAACGCTCTGCGAGGGCACGCTCGGCGGCTTGCGCATCGGCGTGCGCGTAGCGCCTGAAACGGGCGCCCGACAGCAGCGCGCCGTCGATCAGCGAGGCGTGGCTCAGGCGATCCAGCAGCACGAGCTCGCCCCGCCCGGCGAGCGCCGTGACGGCGGCGAGGTTCGCCATGTAGCCGGTCGAGAACAGCAGCGCGCGCTCCCTGCCGGTGAAAGCGGCGAGCTCCTCTTCGAGGCGCGCGTGCTCGGTACCGTGCCCGGTCACGAGATGGGAAGCACCGCTCCCCGCTCCGCAACGGGCGGCGCACTCGCTCATGGCGGCGGCAACGGCCGGATGGCGGGCGAGGCCCAGGTAATCGTTGCTGCCGAAGTCCACGAGCTGCCGTCCGTCGACGATCGTGTGTACCCGGTTGCCGGGTCCGACAGCGCCTCCTCAAGCGCTTGTGGCTGCCTCTTCATGGCCCGCCATCAGCGTCTCACCTGCGGCCAGCTCCGCCGCCGGCGTCTGCGCCTTCAGTCCCAGGCGCGCGAACAGACTGCGGTCGCGCTCGATCTCCGGGTTGCCGGTGGTGAGCAGCTTCTCGCCGTAGAAGATGGAATTGGCTCCGGCCAGGAAGCACAGCGTCTGCACCGCATCGCTCATCGTTTCGCGGCCGGCGGACAGGCGCACGTGGGCGCGTGGCATGAGCAGACGCGCGACCGCGATGGCGCGCACGAAATCGAGGGGATCGACGTCCGCGGCGCCCTGCAGCGGTGTGCCGGGAACCTTCACCAGCTGATTGATCGGGACGCTCTCGGGGTGCTCCGGCAGGTTGGCGAGTGTCAGCAGCAGCTGGGCGCGATCCGTGACCGACTCACCCAGGCCGATGATGCCGCCGCAGCACACCTTGAGCCCCGCAGCGCGCACGGCCTGCAGCGTGTCGAGCCGATCCTGGTAGGTGCGTGTGGTGATGATGGCGCCGTAGAACTCCGGCGAGGTGTCGAGGTTGTGGTTGTAGTAGTCGAGCCCGGCGTCTTTCAGCTCCTGCGCCTGGGCAGGCGTCAGCATGCCGAGCGTCGCACAGGTCTCGAGTCCCGCCGAGTGGACTTCGCGGATCATCTGCGCGATCACGCGCAGGTCCCTCGCCTTGGGCGACCGATAGGCCGCGCCCATGCAGAAGCGCGTCGCTCCGGCCGCTTTGGCGAGCGCCGCGCGCTCGCGCACGGCCGACACTTCCAGCAGCGCCTCGGGAGCCAGTCCGGTGTCGTAACGCGCGCTCTGCGGGCAGTACGCGCAGTCCTCGGGACAGGCCCCGGTCTTGATGGACAGCAGCGTGCTCATCTGCACCGCGTTGGGCTCGTGATGCGCGCGGTGTACCCGTTGAGCATGGAAGACAAGGTCCATGAACGGCAGCGCGAACAGCGCCTCCACCTCGGGCAGCGTCCAGTCGTGGCGGATGCAGCCGGACAACTCGTGACTCATGACAAGGCTCTCGCGTGGCCTCAAGGCAGGCCGATGTTCACGGGTGCCATCGCGAATGTCAACGCAATGCGACGTGCGCGGTCGACAATTGCTCATTCCGTGAGCAGGTGAGCCAACAGGGCGAGCGCCACCGCGAGCGCCCCGAGCACCGCCACCAACACGGCGGCGGCGGCGCAATCCTTGACGATCTGAATCTGCGGGTGGATCTGCGGGTGCAGGTGATCGGCCAGGTGCTCGATCGCCGTGTTGAACAGCTCGGCGGCGATGACGGCGGCGCTCGCCAGCAGGACGAGCGCCCACCACAGCGGGCCGGGGCGCAGGATGAGCATGGCGATCACGGCGACCACGAAGACCGCCACCTGGATTTTGAGGCTATTCTCCGCGCGCAGACCGTGCGTCAGCCCGCCCAGCGCGAAACGCACGCGTCGCGGGAACGATTGGTTCTTGTGAGCGGTCATGCTTTGGACACGTTAACACCGCCCCGCCCGCGGAGCGTACCCATGGCAAAAGCGCCCACGAGACTGAATTCCCAGCGCGCCGCCCGGCGTTCGCGCTCGAGCACGGCTGTCAGACTCGTCAGCGCGCTGCTGCTGGTCTGCCTCGGCAGCAACGCGCCTCAGGCGAGGGCCGACGGGGGTCCGCTCGGGATCGACCATCGCTTAAGCTACGACAACAGCGGCATCTGGGCTCGCAGCAACCAGAACGCGCTGATCGCCGTGCTGCTCGCGGGTGAGGTCGGGGGTGCGCTCTGGGAGGGCGGTGAAGATCGATTCGGCCGCACGCTGTGGCGCTCGATCGATGCGACGGTGATCGGCGGCGTCTCCTCGGAGGTGCTCAAGCGCGTGTTCTCCCGTGAGCGCCCGTCGGAGACCTCGGACCCCAACCAGTGGTTCAAAGGGGGCGGCCACCAGAGCTTCCCCAGCGGCGAGGTCACCGTCGTGAGCGCCGTCGTGACGCCTCTGGTGCTCGAGTATCGAGCGGACCATCCGACGATCTACGCGCTGGAGCTGCTGCCGGCGTACGACGCCATCGCCCGCATGAAAGTGTGGGGGCACTGGCAGTCGGATGTGATTGCGGGGTTTGCGCTCGGCACCGCGGCCGGCTACTTCGCTCACGTGCACGCCGGCACCCCGTGGGTCCTCAGCGTCATGCCTCACGGCGTGTACGTTGGCCTGAAGAAAAGGTTCTGACGGCGGCCGGGTTCTGCGCCGTGCGTGTGTCAGCGCGCGTAAAGATATTGCAGCAGGATGCCGATGAAGATCACCATCCCGACGTACTGATTGTTGAGGAAGGCGCGCAGGCAACCCGCCGGCTCGCGCTTGCGGATGAGCCATTGCTGGTAGACGAAGAGCAGCGCGGCGGCGGCGACGCCGCCCTCATACCAGCGGCCGAAGTGCATGCTGTGTCCGACGAGCACGAGGGCGAGCAACGTCATGATCTGCATCACACCGATCAGCAGCCGGTCGAGGTCGGCAAACAGGATGGCGCTCGACTTCACGCCGATCTTGAGGTCGTCCTCGCGGTCGACCATGGCGTACATCGTGTCGTAGACCGCCGCCCAGATCGCCGCGGCGATGTACAGGGTCCAAGCCACGCGCGGCAGCTGGCCGCTCTGCGCGGCGAAGGCCATCGGCACGCTCCAGCCGCCGAACGAGATTCCCAGATACAACTGCGGCATCGGAAAGACGCGTTTGACAAACGGGTACGAGACCGTGAGGGCGGCGCCGATCGCGGCCAGCTTGATCGTGAGAAGATCGAGCCGCGTCACGAGGTACACCGCGGCGGCGATGAGCACGGCGAACACCGCCAGCGCCTCGAGCGGTGACACGCGGCGGGCGGCGAGCGGGCGGTCCCGGGTGCGGCGCACGTGCGGGTCGATGTCACGATCGGCGAAGTCGTTGATGACGCACCCGGCGGCGCGCATGACGCAGACTCCGAGCACGAAGATGATCAGCACTCGCTGTTGTGGCCGTCCGGCGCCCGCAATCCATAGCGCCCACAGCGCCGGCCACAGCAGCAGCCAGGTGCCGACCGGACGATCGAGCCGCGCCAGATGCGCATACTCTTCCAGGCGCCGCCGCAGTCGAAAGCCCAGCGGCGCCTCCTTGACGTTCTGTTCGAGCACGAGCTCCCGCGAGACCGCGACCATGGCGTGTCTTACTCAGAGTTATCCGACTCGTCCATACCGCTCTCCCGAGCCGATCCATCGGGCCGCAAGCGCGGCAATATTATCCGGGTACGAGGCGAGCAGCAGCTCGGCCGTCTCCTGCACTCGCGGCAGCATATCCGCGTCGCGCATGAGATCGGCCACGCGCAGCTGCGCAAGTCCGGTCTGGCGAGTCCCCAGCAGCTCGCCCGGCCCGCGCAGCTCGAGATCCCGCCGGGCGATCTCAAAGCCGTCGTTGGTCTCGCGTATCGCTTTGAGCCGCTCGCGCGCAAGCTCCGATAGAGGTGCGCGGTAGAGCAGCACGCAGGTGCTTGCCTCGGTGCCGCGTCCGACGCGTCCACGCAACTGATGCAGCTGGGCGAGACCCATGCGCTCCGCGTTTTCGACCACCATCAGAGTCGCGTTCGACACGTCCACGCCGACCTCGATCACGGTGGTTGCAACCAGCAGTTGAATCTTGCCCGCTTGGAACGCGAGCATGGCTTCGTCCTTCTTGGCCGGCGGCATGCGGCCGTGGACGAGACCCACACGCACCTCGGGCAGCGCCTGCGCAAGGGCGGTGGCAGTCTCTTCCGCTGCCTGATAGCGCAGCTCGTCCGACTCGTCGATGAGCGGACACACCCAGTACACCTGCCGGCCGGCGCGGCACGCCGTCACGATCCGCGCGACGACTTCGTCACGCCGCTGTTCGGGCACCACGACGGTTTTGACGGGCGTGCGGCCCGGCGGCAGCTCATCGATGACCGAGATGTCGAGATCCGCGTAAGCGGTCATCGCGAGCGTGCGCGGAATCGGGGTCGCCGTCATGATGAGCTGGTGAGGAAAACAACCGTGCTTCTGTGCCTTTTCCTGCAGCCGCAGGCGCTGCTGAACGCCGAAGCGGTGCTGCTCGTCGACGATGACGAGCGCGAGCTGCGCGAACTCGATGCCTTCCTGAAAGAGCGCGTGTGTGCCGACGATGATGCGCAGCTCCCCCGAGGCGATCGTTTCGAGGGCGCTGCGACGCAGGCGCGCCGGCTGTGAGCCGGACAGCAGCGCGACGGGCAGGCCGAGCGGCTGAAACCAGTTGCGGAAGGTGCGCCAGTGCTGCTCGGCCAACAGCTCGGTCGGCGCCATGAGAGCGGCCTGCAGCCCGCTGCCGGCGGCGCGCGCAGCGGCGGCCGCGGCGACGACCGTCTTGCCGCAACCGACATCGCCCTGAAGCAAGCGCACCATGGGAAGACTCGCCGCGAGATCAGCGTCGACATCCCGGAGCGCGCGCGCCTGGGCGCCGGTCAGTCGAAACGGCAGCGCCGCGATGAACCGCCTCGCCAGCCCTTCGCGGTCGACGAGCGGCGAGGCCGGGTCGGTCTTCGCCGCCCGCTTGCGCAGCTTGAGCGTCAGGTGATGCGCCAGCAGCTCCTCGAACGCGAGGCGCCGCTGCGCGGGGTGTCGGCCGGCGGCGAGCTGTGCCTGCTGCGCTTCGCGAGGCGGCGTGTGCACGTAAGTCAGCGCATCCTTGAGCGGTGGCAGTCCCAGTGGCTCGCTCACCTGGGGCGGAATCCAGTCGCGCACCGAACGGCTCTCGAGCTCGCACAGCGCTTGCCCGATGAGCGCCCGCAAGCGGCCCTGCGGAACGCCCTCCGTCAGCGGATAGATCGGCGTCAGGGTGTCTTCCAGCGGCGCCGCTTGCTCGAGCACGCGCCGGTATTCCGGGTGAACGATCTCCAGGCCGAACGGCCCGCGCCGTACCTCACCGAAGCAGCGCAGGCGCGTGCCGCGCGTGAGCCGCTCCTGCTGCGCCGCCGAGAAGTAGAAGAAGCGCAGCGTCAGGAATCCGGAGCCGTCCGAGATCCGACACAGCAGCTGCCGCCGCTTGCGATACGCCACCTCGGTGAGCTGGATCTCCCCTTCCACGGCCGCGCGCGTGCCGGGGGTCAGCGAGCCGATCGGCCACACGCGGGTGCGGTCCTCGTAGCGCAGCGGCAGCACGAAGAGCAGGTCCTGGACCTGTGTGACGCCGAGACGCTGCAGGCGTTCGGCGAGTGCAGAGCCGACCCCGCGCAGGGCGGTGATCGGCCGCTGCTCGGCGCGGGCGGACGCCCGGTTCGTGGCCGCCTCAGCCAAGGTGCAGAACGCCCTCGATCTCGACGCGCGCGCCGCGCGGCAACTGCGCGACTCCGACCGCGGCGCGCGCCGGGTAGGGCTGTGAGCAGTAGGTCGCCATGATCTCGTTGACCTTGGCGAAGTGGGCGAGGTCCGTCAGGAACACGGTCATCTTGACGGCGTGCGCGAGCGAGCCGCCGGCGGCTTCGGCGACCGCCTTGAGATTTTCGAACACCCGGCGGATCTCCGCCTCGATGTCGCCCGTGACCAGCTGCATGGTCGCCGGGTCGAGCGGGATCTGACCTGACAGGTACACCGTGTCGCCGGCGCGGATCGCCTGCGAGTAGGTGCCGATCGCTTCGGGTGCGCGCTTGGTGTGGATGCTTTGGCGGCTCATCGTCGTCGAGTCCTCCTGGTCAATGGGAACAAGTGGCCTACGGCAGCCTACGGCCCTTTTTCGGACAGTAGCTCCGCTGCCGCCCGCGGCGGGGTCCCAGGAAATCGTCTGCGATTTCCTGGGGTGCCCATAAGGCGTGACTTTTGCCGGCTGCCGCCTTCTCCGCCGCGAAGCATGCCGGTTCCGCGACGGGCGTCATTCGCTAGCCTCGCCTTCGTCGTTGTCGTCGACGACGGGCTCATCGCGCTCATCACGCGCATGCGCGGCGATCGTGCGCGTAACGCGCCTCACGTCCGGCATGCGCCGGATCACGCGTACGATACGCGCGAGCTGCATCGCTGTCGTGCCCGTCGATCGAGACGTGGTCGATGTTGGTTTCCGTGCTGGCAATCGCGGCGGCGACCGCGGCCAGCACGCCGGTGCGGTTCACCACGTAGGCGCGAATCTCCGAGCTGAACAGCCGGTCCGGGGCGGCCTGCCAGCTGACGGGCAGCCACTTCTCCGGGTGCTTGCGGTAATCCTCGACGTTCACGCAGTTCTCGCGATGGATCACCACGCCGCGGCCCGAGGACAGAAACGCGAAGATCGGATCGTACGGGATCGGGAAGCAGCAGCGCGCGTAGGTGACCAGCAGCCCTTCGGTGCCCGCGATCGCGAGCGGCGCCGGCGCCCCGGAGCCGTCCTCCGTCTGGCCGCTGGGGAGCAGCCGCCGCGCGACCAGCGGCGCCAGGCGCTCGCCGAGCCCGATCCTCTCGTACAGCTCATCGAGATCCTTCATGCCGAGCTCGCCGAGTGCGCTGTGCTGGGCTTCCGGGCTCACATCATCGAGCGACAGCCGGAACTCCCCGAGCGCCTGATTGAGGAGCCGCGAGCCGAGCGCGATCGCCTCCGTGCGCCGCAAACCCTTCAGGTAATGGCGGATCGCGCTGCGCGCCTTTGCGGTGACGACGAAATTCACCCACGAGGGGTTGGGCATGGCGCCCTTGGCGGTGATGATCTCGACGGTCTGGCCATTGCGCAGCACCGTGCGCAGCGGCGTGAGGCGCCGGTCGACCTTGGCCGCGACGCAGCGGTTGCCGATGTCGGTGTGGACCGCGTACGCGAAGTCGACGACCGTGGCGCCGCTCGGCAGCCGCAGGATCTCGCCCTTGGGCGTGAACACGTACACCTTGTCGGGGAACAGATCGACCTTCACGCTCTCGAGGAATTCCTCGGACGAGCCGCTCTCCTGCAGCGAGACGAGATTCGAGAGCCACTCGCGGGTGTGCTGCTGCTGGCGCGACTCTCCGGCGCCGCCCGCCTTGTATTTCCAGTGCGCGGCAATGCCCGACTCGGCGACCCAGTGCATGTCCTGGGTGCGGATCTGGGCCTCGATCGGCACGCCGTTGGGGCCGAACAGCGTCGTATGCAGCGACTGGTAGCCGTTCACGCGCGGGATCGCGATGTAGTCCTTGAAGCGGCCGGGCATCGGCTTGAAGACCGAGTGCACGACGCCGAGGGCGCGATAACAGGTGTCGGGTTTGTCGACGATGATGCGGATCCCGTGGACGTCCACGATCTCATTGAGCATCGCGCGCTTGCGCAGCATCTTCTTGTAGATGCTGTGGAGATGCTTCTCGCGCGTCTCCACGCGCGCCGCGATCTCGCTCTTCAGCAGCGCGGCGTTCAGCTGCTGCTCGATCTTCTTCAGGAATTCCTTCTGATTGCCGCGCGCGCGCCTCAGCGCGCGCTCGAGCACGTGATAGCGCCGCGGATAGAGCGTCTTGAACCCCAGATCCTCCAGCTCGAGCTTCATGTTGTAGAGGCCGAGCCGCTCGGCGATCGGCGCGTAGATCTCGAGCGTCTCGCGGGCGATGGCGCGGCGCCGCGCGAGCGCCATGGCCTCGATGGTGCGCATGTTGTGAGTGCGGTCGGCGAGCTTCACCAGAATCACGCGCAGGTCGCGCACCATCGCCAGCAGCATCTTGCGGAAGGATTCGGCCTGGGCCTCCTCGCGGCTCTTGAACTTGATCTGGTCGAGCTTCGTCACGCCATCGACGAGCTCGGCCACGTCCGCGCCGAAGCGCGCTGCGAGCTGGTCCTTGGGGGTGGGCGTGTCCTCGATGACGTCGTGCAGGATCGCCGCGATGATCGTGTCGGGGTCGAGGTGCAGGTCGGCGAGGATGGCTGCGGCGGCCACCGGGTGAGCGATGAAGGGCTCGCCGGAGAGCCGCTTCTGTCCCTTGTGAGCGGAGGCGCCGAACTCCGCGGCCTCGCGGATGCGCGCCACCTGCTCGGCGGGCAGGTAACTGCCGACGGAGGCCAGCAGCTCCTTCAGCCCGGGAGTGCGCCTTCCGCCGGGGAGCAGTCCCAGGAGCGAAGACGCATAGTCCATGGCGAGGCTTATGTTTCGTCAGTCTCCGAGGCCGAACTGCGGAGCACGGAAGGTGGATTGGTTGTCGGCATCGGGCGTTGCGGAGTCCGCGGGAGGCTCCGGCTCACGGAGCATCTCCACGGTGACATTGCCCGCGGCGATCTCACGGAGGGCAACCACGGTCGGCTTGTCGTTCTCCCACGGGACCGTGGGCTCGGCGCCGTTGGCGACCCGCCGTGCGCGTTGCGCGGCCAGCAGCACGAGCTGGAACAGGTTGTCGACGTTGTGCAGGCAGTCTTCGACGGTGATTCGGGCCATAGGTCAGTACTTCGGAAAAAGACGCGCCGCATCCGGGCGCAAAGGGTCCACCAATATAAGCGAAAACCGGCCTGTCAGGCCAGCCGCTGTCGCCGCCCTGTCAACCTCACCCCAGCAGCTCGGCCAGCAGGGCCTGCAGCTGCGGGCGCTGCGCCTCGAGATCCTCGCCGCGCCCGTCGACGATCCGCACCAGATCGGCGACCGCTTTCTCGAAGTCCTCGTTCACGATCACGTAATCGAATTCACGCCAGTGCGACATGTCGCTCACGGCGTCACGCAGCCGCCGCGCGATCACCGCGTCCGAGTCGGTCGCCCGCTGACGCAGGCGCTCCTCGAGCGCGCGGCGGGACGGGGGCAGGACGAAGATGGTCGAGCACTCCGGCATGGCATCGCGCACCTGCCGGGCGCCCTGCCAGTCGATCTCCAGAACCACGCTGCTCCCCTGGGCGAGCTGCGTTTCAACGGGCGCGCGGGCGGTGCCGTAGTGGTTGTCGAAGACGCGGGCATGCTCGAGGAACTGGCCTCGATCCACGAGCTGTTGGAATTCTGGCTCGGTGACAAAGTAGTACTCTCGGCCGTGCACCTCGGTCGGCCGCCGGGGCCGCGTGGTGTGCGAAACGGAGACATGCAACTGCGGTCTGCGCTCGAGGAGCGCCTTGACGAGAGAGGTCTTGCCCGCGCCGGAGGGGGCAGCGATGACAAAGAGCTTTCCGCGTTTCATCCGCACGGATTGTGCATCACTCGCGAGCGGCCTGCGGCTGTCCGCGGGCACGGGGGGTGGCTTGGGTCCGCTCAGGCCCGCCTGCCTCAGTAGCGCGACGAGCGCGCGTAGCGCCTGCGCCCGGTGGCTGACGGCGTTCTTCTGCTCGGGGGCCAGCTCCGCGCTCGTGCATATGCCCCTCCCAGGTCCCGTGGGCGATGATCGGGTCGGGATCGTCGGCGTCACGAGCCAACACGATCACGCACTGATAGCGTGCCTGACGCCGCTCAGCGGGCACGTCATGTAGCTCAGCCAGGAGCTTCTGCAGGTTGGCGAGATCACTCGCGCCCTCGCCGGCAAAGCGCGCGGAGTGCACGCCGGGACGGCCGCCGAGCGCGTCGACTTCGAGACCGGAGTCATCCGCGAGCGCGGCAAGCTTGGCGGCCCGGGCCGCGTGCCGTGCCTTGAGCAGGGCGTTCGCGGCGAACGTCACGCCGGTTTCGCGCGGCGCTTCGATGCCGAGGGCGCTTTGCGCGACGAGATCGAGACCGAGCGGCGCCAGCAGCGCCGTCAGTTCGCGCAGCTTGCCGGCGTTGCTACTGGCCAGGACGAGCCTGGTTTTCGGCAGAAAGCCGCCTGCGGCGCCGGCTGCGCGCGGGCCAAAAGGCGTGACTTTTGTCCCGCTCGTCATTCACGCGGGCGCGGCGGCTGGGTCGTACAGCGCCTGCGCCTGCAGAGCGAACAGCTCGGCGATGCCGCTCACCGCGAGGTTCAGCAGCGCATCGAGCTCATGCCGCCGGAATGCATGGCCCTCGGCCGTGCCCTGGATCTCAACGAACGCGCCGCCGTTGTTCATGACGACGTTCATGTCGGTTTCGGCCTGCGAGTCCTCCGCGTAGTCGAGATCCAACACCGGGACGCCGGCGACGATTCCAACTGACACGGCCGCCACCTGCCCATGTACGGGACTCGTGGCGGTCAGGCGTCGGCTCACGAGACGCTCGCACGCCTCGGCCAGCGCCACGTAGCCGCCGGTGATCGAGGCCGTGCGCGTGCCGCCATCCGCCTGCAGCACATCGCAGTCGACCGTGATGGTGCGCTCGCCGAGGGCCTTGAGATCGATGACCGCGCGCAACGATCGGCCGACGAGGCGTTGGATCTCTTGAGTGCGCCCGCTCTGCTTGCCGCGAGCGGCCTCGCGCGCTGTGCGCGCGTGAGTCGCCCTGGGCAGCATGCCGTACTCGGCCGTCACCCAGCCCTGGCCCTTGCCGCGCAGAAACTGCGGGACCGTGTCCTCGACGCTCGCGGTGCACAGCACCTGCGTATCACCGTACGCGACCAGCACCGAGCCTTCCGCGTGCTTGGCAAACCGGCGCGTCAGGCTCACGCGCCGCAGCTGATCGGGCCTGCGCCCGCTGGGTCTGGTCATGGGCTTTACTTCCGCTTCAGGGCCCGCTTGCCGTAGCGTGCCGTAGCGTGCCGCACAGGTTTACTTTTTTTCGTCATCGCCCAGCCACCGTAACGCCGCCGCAGACGTGTTGTCACTCGAGGCGCCGGCCCGCGCCACGGCGCGCTGCGCAAGCTCGAGGAGTTTCTCACGCAGCGGCACGCCCGCCACGCCGAGCTCGCCGGCGATCTCCGTATCCTTCAGGCCGCTCCACATGCCGTCCGTGCACACCATCAGCACGTCGCTCGGCTCGATCGGGCGACGCCGGGTGAGGGACATGTCCGGCAGAATCGGATCCCCGCCGAGACAACACTCGACGAAGTTGCGCATCGGATGGGTCTGCGCCTGGTCCGCGGTGATGAGGCCCTCGCGCAGCAGCAGCTCGACATGGCTGTGGTCCCGGCTACGCCACAGGAGCGCGCCGCGCCGCAGGTGGTACAGCCTGCTGTCTCCAACGTGTGCCACCCAGGTCGCATGTTGCTGCATGAGGCAGATCGCGCAGGTCGCTCGCGGCCGCTGCTCGACCGCCAACTTGACGCCCAGCTTGACGACTTCATCGTGCGCACGCCCCAGCGTGATGTGCAGAAAGCCCAGCGGATCGAACAGCGGCTGGGGCGTGTGCCAGAAGGCTTCCAGGACCACCTGCTTCGTGACCTCGGCGGCCCGCGCACCGTCCGCATGCCCCCCCATGCCATCCGCGACGACGAGCAACGCCGCATGCTCCGCCACGGCCGCGGCGACGCGATCCTGGTTCTCCTCGCGCCCACCCAGCAGGCTGATGTCGGCGTACTCGACCCGCAAGAAGAATTCCGTGCATCTGTTAGACTGGATCACGCTTTTATATCACCCCGCAGCAGACGAGCGTAGCGTTGGGGTACATAAACCATTCGTATATGCCCGGAACCGGCATGCCGAGCAAACCATGATCGCCAGCATGACCGGTTTCGCCCGCCGGGAAGTCTCCGGGTCGTGGGGCGCGCTCGTGTGCGAGCTGCGCAGCGTCAACCACCGCTTTCTGGAGGCGGGCTTTCGTCTCCCCGATGAGCTGCGCGCCGCCGAAGGCGAGTTGCGCCAGCGGCTCGCGCGCGAGATCCGCCGCGGCAAGGTGGATTGCGCGATCAATTATCGCCGCCCCGAGGGCGCCGCGAGCGCTCTGGAGGTCGATACCGAAGCCCTCGCTCGCCTGCTGGCTCGCGTGCGCGAAGTTGCTCGCGCGCTGCCTGAGCACTACGCCGTGGATGTGCTCGATGTCCTGCGCTGGCCCGGCGTGCTGCGGGACGACAGCGACCGCGGCGAAGAGCTGCTGGTGGCCACGCACGCAGTATTCGGCAGCACCCTCGAGGACCTCGTGGCTGCCCGCGCGCGTGAGGGCCTGCGTCTGCGCGAACTGCTCGAGCAGCGTTGCACGAGTCTGGAAGCCCTGGTGGCTCAGGTGCGCGTGCGGCTTCCTGAAGTACACGCTCGAATGCGGGCGAAGCTGGGCGAGCGACTCCTCGAGCTCAAGGCCGACGTCGACCAGGAGCGGCTCGAGCAGGAGCTCGCGCTGCTTCTGCAGCGGCTGGACGTGGACGAGGAGCTCGATCGGCTCACCGGCCACATCGAGGAGATCCGGCGCGTGATCCACGGCGGCGAGCCGGCCGGCCGGCGACTCGACTTCCTCATGCAGGAGCTCAACCGCGAGGCGAACACGCTGTCCTCGAAGTCCCAGGACCTCGAGACCACGCGCA
>VBNY01000019.1 GCA_005877705.1 Gammaproteobacteria bacterium | reverse complement strand
ATCTCTCGGCTGGAGCGAGCAAATATTTCGAGCGGATCGGGTCGGATACGATCCAGTGCGTGAATCGCGAATATGCCGCCAAGCGACGGGCGGCGAAGAGGATCCGATTACGCTGGCGGGTGAGCCGGGGTGCGCGCCGCTCACTAGGCTGGGTGCCGTTCAAGGCGGAGAGCTTAAAGCGCATAGGCAAGGCGGTGCGCTTCTGCGGCAAGAGTTTTCGGATCTTCGAGCCTGAGCGTCTGCAGGGGGTGAAATGGCGGCAGGGCTGCTTTGCGCAAGATGCGGCGGGGGATTGGTGGCTCTGCCTAACGGTGAAGGTGAAGGTCGAGACCGCCGTCGCACCGAAGGAGGCGGTGGGCATTGATCTGGGGCTGAAAGAGGTCGCGGTCACGAGCGATGGGGCTCGCTGCGCGCGCAGCCGCTTCTATCGCGATATCGAGCCGCGCATTGCCCAAGCCCAGCGCCGCGGCCACAAGCGACAAGCCAAGCTCCTGCACCGCAGGGCGGCGAACCGGCGCCGGGACGCACTGCATAAGTTCAGCCGCCTGATCGTGAATGAGTATCAGTACATTGCCGTGGGCGATGTGAGCAGCCCTCAACTGGTGAAGACGCGGATGGCCAAAGCCGTCCTCGACAGCGGCTGGGGGATGCTCAGGCAGATGCTGCAGTATAAGGGCGAGCACGCCGGCAGATCTGTGGTCATCGTGAGTGAGCGATTCACAACGCGAGCCTGTTCCAGCTGTGGATGCCTGAGTGGTCCCAGTGGTCCGAGACAGCTCGCTGTAAGGCGATGGTGTTGCTCGGCATGTGGAGCCGAGCACGATCGAGACGTAAATGCGGCTCGAAACATCCTCGCCGGGTCCAGGACGCGGACCTCCGTGAGCGGGAACGAGTCATCGCCTTGACGGGTTGCGCCGAGCAGAGTATCTGACTCTTGCGAGGCAGGATTTCAAACCGTCAAGGCGGCGGCAATGAGCACCGGCAAACCGAATTTTCTGATTCTCATGGCCGACCAGCTCACCGCCGCGGCCCTGCCGGCGTACGGTAACCGCGTGGCGAAGACCCCGCATCTGGATGCACTGGCGGAACGCAGCGTCGTTTTTCAGTCCGC
>VBNY01000018.1 GCA_005877705.1 Gammaproteobacteria bacterium | reverse complement strand
TGCCTACTTTCGCACATTACCTGCGCATTGCCGGCTATCGCACCGTTCTGAGCGGCAAGATGCATTTCTGCGGGCCCGATCAGCTGCACGGTTTTGAAGAGCGGCTGACGACGGACATCTATCCGGCCGATTTCGGCTGGACCCCGGACTGGTTGAATTTCGCCGACCGCCCGAGTTGGTATCACAACATGGATTCGGTTACGCAAGCAGGCCCCTGCGTGCGGACCAATCAGATCGACTTCGACGACGAAGTGGTCTTCCGGGCGAAGCGGCAGCTCTTCGACATCGCGCGCGGCAACGATCGGCGGCCGTTCTGCATGGTCGTATCGATGACTCACCCGCATGACCCGTTCGCGATTCCGTCCCAGTATTGGAGCCGCTACGACGAGGCGGCGATCGACATGCCACGTGTGCGCATCGCGGTTGAGAACCTCGACCCGCACTCGCGACGTTTGCGGCACGTATGCGGCATGGATTTGCAACCCATCACGGATGAGCAGATTCGAGCGGCGCGCCGCGCCTATTTCGGGGCGATCTCTTACGTGGACGACCAGATCGGCTCTCTGTTGCAGACTCTTGCAGAAGCGCAACTCGCGCCCCAGACGGTGGTTCTCGTCCTGGCCGATCATGGGGAAATGCTCGGCGAGCGCGGCCTGTGGTACAAGATGAGCTTCTTCGAGCCCGCCTGCCGCATTCCGCTGCTCGTGCACGCGCCACGACAGTTCACGCCAGGCACGGTCGCTCAATCCGTCTCCTTGATCGATGTGCTGCCGACACTGGTCGAGCTGGCCGGCGACGGTAAGCCGCCGCAGTACGCGACCGAGCTCGACGGCCGCAGCCTGCTGCCGCATCTGCAACGCGGCGGCGGCCACGACGAAGTGCTGGGCGAGTACCTGGCGGAGGGCGCCATCGCGCCGATCGTCATGATTCGTCGTGGACGCCACAAATTCATCCATTGCGCGGCGGACCCCGACCAACTCTACGACCTGTCCGAGGACCCTGACGAACTGCGCAATCTCGCCGTCGCTCGCGGCACGGCCGATCCGTTGCGCAAGGAGGTCCTGCGGATTTGGGCGTTGGAGTCCCTGCATGCGCAGGTAATCGCGAGCCAGCGCCGGCGGCTGCTGGTTGCGGCCGCGCTGCGATCGGGGCGGCAGTCAGCGTGGGATTATCAGCCGCAGTTCGATGCCAGTGAGCAATACGTACGCAACGACAAGAAGTTGGATGAGCTGGAAGCGGCCGCGCGATTTCCGACGCTGAACGCGGCCCAAGCCGGCAAACACTAAGCCCTGTGATACTTCATCCAGGCACGGCGACACGCTCCTGCGCCGAGACGGACAGCTCGCCTAAGGCGCGGTGGACGAATTGCACGCACATGGCGCCCTCGCCGACCGCGGAGGCAATCCGCTTTACGCTTCCGCAACGTACGTCGCCCGCGGCGAAGACCCCAGGCAAACTGGTCTCGAGCAGGTAGGGGCTACGCCGCAGGGGCCAGCGTGTCGCGGCCAGATCGTCCGAGCTCAGGTCCGCTCCCGTTTTCACGAAGCCGCCGGTGTCGAGTGCCACACAACCTTGCAACCACTGCGTGTTTGGCGAGGCACCGGTCATCAGAAAAACGTGGCTGACGTCGTGCCACTGCTGCTCCGTTTCACCGCCGGATTGCCAAGCGACTCGCTCGAGCCGATCAGTCCCGTGCAGAGCTGTCAGCTGCGTGTGAGTGTGCAAGTTGATATTCGGGCTCTCTTCGATGCGACGGATCAGGTAGCGCGACATGCTGTCCGCCAGACCGCTCGAGCGCACCAGTATGTGCACGCGACGGCTGGAACTCGCGAGAAACACCGCAGCCTGACCCGCCGAGTTGCCGCCGCCGACCACGATGACTTCCTCTCCCTGGCAAAGGGTGGCTTCCAGATGCGTTGCGGCGTAGTAGACGCCGGTGCCCATGAAGCGTCCGATGTTCTCGATGTCGAGTAGTCGATACTGCGCACCGGTTGTGACCAGAACGACGCTCGCACTCACCAGATTTCCATCCGTCAACAGCACGCGATACGGGCTGGTAGTGCAGTTCAGGCTGACTGCCGCAGTGGCAACGCTTAAGTTTGCTCCGAACTTTTGCGCCTGCGACAGCGCCCGGCCGGCGAGCGCCTGACCGGAGATTCCCGTGGGAAAACCCAGGTAATTCTCGATTCTCGAGCTCGTTCCGGCTTGGCCGCCGGGCGCGATCGCCTCCAGCATGCGCACGTCCAGCCCCTCCGAGGCCGCATAGACCGCCGCGCCCAACCCGGCCGGCCCCGCCCCGACGATCACCAGATCATGAACCCTCGTGTCGTCGAGCAGCGGATTGATGCCGAGCGATTCAGCGATTGCGGCGTTGCTTGGATTCCTGAAGATCTGGTCGCCGCGGCAGATGACGACGGGAATGTCCTCGAGCCCGATATGAAATCGGTCGAATAGCGCCTGCACCTCGGCGTCGCTCTCGACCTCGAGGTTGGCGTGGGGGTAGCCATTGCGGGTGAGAAACTCTCGTAGCCGCAGCGTGTCGGCAGAATGGCGCGACCCGAGAAGCATCACGTCGGGGTTTTCATCGGATATCAATGCGACCCGACGCAAGATGAACGCGCGCATGAGCAACTCGCTCAACTCCGCGTCGGTCTGCACGATCTCCCGCAGTTTGTCGGTGTCGAGTGCGGCTACGGCGCCGCCCTCGCGGACGCGAATGCGCGCCAGGGAAACACTGCCTTTCAGGGTACTCATCTCGCCGCTGAAGTCGCCGGAGGTCAGCAGGTAGACCGATTCCCCGCCGATCGTGGCGTGCAGGAGAATCTCGAGACTGCCGGCCAGTACGATGAATATGTTGCGGGGGCGCGCTCCCAGCTCCAGCAGAACCTCACCCGCGCGGGTCTCGACGCGCCGGCCGTGCGCCTCGAGCCGCGCCATCTGCGCCGGTGTGAGCTTCGGGAACATCTGCTCGCGGCGCTTTTCCAGGATTTTGTTCACCATGACCCGCCCCTGCGCTCGCGATGAAGACTCTCTACTCTCAACCGTGGGCAAGGGGAAATCAATACCATCACTAGGTCGCACTGTCGGGCATGTCGCGCTTGCGGCGCTCGATGAAATCGCGGAGCGCCTCGTCCTTGGCCGGATCAAGCGCCGGCGCCTCATAGCTCTCGAGCAGCGCCTTGCAACGCTTGTTGGCGCGTGCGAGCTGATCCTGCGCTCCGTCCGCACTCCATTGCTCGAAGGAGTTGTTGTCAGCGAGCTCGAAGTCGTAAAAGGCGGTCTGATAATTGGCCATCGTGTGGGCGCAGCCCAGATAGTGCTTGCCTGGCCCCATTTCGCGGAAGGCTGCGAGCGCAAAGCCGTTGTCATCGAGCGCGATCCCGCGAGCGACCGTGTGGAACGCCCCACATTGATCGACATCCATGATGAATTTCTCGTATGACATGACGAGGCCCGCCTCGAGCCAGCCTGCGCAGTGCAGCATGAAATTCGCACCGGCCAGGAAGGCCGGCCACATCGAGTTCGCGCTTTCGAATGCGGCTTGGGCGTCTGCGACCTTCGCCGCGCACAGGTTCCCGCCGCATCGCAACGGCACGCCCAATCGCCGGGCGAGTTGGCCTATGGCGAGGTAGGCGAGGGCGGGCTCGGGCGTGCCGAAGGTCGGCGCACCATTGCGCAGCGACATGGATGACAGGAAATTGCCGAGAATGGCGGGCGATCCCGGGCGCTCGAGCTGGCCGAGTGCAACACAGAATGTCGCCTCGGCGAAGCATTGCGCGAGACCGCCTGCCGTGGTGACCGGTCCCATGGCACCGCCGAGAATGAACGGCACGCAGACCGGAGCCTGGTTGGCCGCGGCGTAGGTGCGGATAACGCGGCTCGCCTCCCCATCCAGCACGAGCGGCGAGTTCACGTTGACGTTGCCCAGAATGACGCAGTGCTGTGCGACGAACTCCGCTCCGAACAGCACCCGGCACATCTCGATGGAGTCCGCCGCGCGCGTTGCGGTGGTGACCGAGCCCATGAACGGCTTATCCGAGTAACGCATGTGCGCGTAGACCATGTCGAAGTGACGTTTGTTGACGGGCACGTCGACTGGCTCGCACACGGTACCGCCGGAGTGGTGCAGCCAGGGGGACAGGTAGGCAAGCTTGACGAAGTTATGGAAGTCCTCGAGCGTGCCGTAGCGTCGGCCGCGATCGAGGTCCGAGACGAAAGGCGGGCCATACGCGGGCGCAAAGACCGTGTGATTGCCGCCGATTTGTACGCTGCGGGCGGGGTTGCGCGCGTGCTGGGTGAACTCGTGCGGCGT
This sequence comes from Gammaproteobacteria bacterium, assembly GCA_005877705.1. GTDB lineage: Bacteria > Pseudomonadota > Gammaproteobacteria > Steroidobacterales > Steroidobacteraceae > 13-2-20CM-66-19. Next base: position 552 of record VBNY01000018.1, on the reverse strand, counting down.
CGAACGCCGCACGATGTCTCGCGCGAGCCCCGCCGGGACGTGCACTCGCCAATCGTCTTTGATCGTGGCCCCTGCCTCGCGCCACAGGCGGATCGCCTCCACATCACCGCGGATCTCGAGTCCGATTTCCTCGAGCAGCCGATCGGCGTGCCGCTCGACGGTTTCGAGTCCTTCAGACGAAAGCAACTCATACGGCGGGATGGCGCGAGTGATGTACGCAGGTCCCGGCGGGCGCATTGCGCGCTGCGCTTTGCGCGCATCGCGGGCGCTCGGACGCGCGCGACGGCCGGGTGATGCGGTTTCGTCTGCCATGACGCGGCTCCTACGGGTCGCCGGGCGAACGCCGGTCTAGCCTCACAGATGCGACGTGCCACGGCCACGAGCACGTGAGGTCAGCGGGTCGGTGAGCTTGATGGTGAGAATTCATCTATTATGCGGAGCTGGAAGAGGATCCCAGGATGGTCGACATCGGCGTTGTACTCAAGCGTTTCGAAGAGCCTGACGAAACGCGCCATCTCGAGCTCGGCACGTTCGAAGTGGTGCGCATCGGCG
>VBNY01000017.1:7131-16063 GCA_005877705.1 Gammaproteobacteria bacterium | reverse complement strand
GCGCCCGCCTGCACGCACCCGAGCTCACGCGCAGCGCCATGCGCGTCGCCGCGCACAGGACGTTTCTGTTGCTTGCGCTCGCCATGGGGGCCAACTTCGCCGCCGTGATGGTTTTCATTGGCGCAGCTCCGTCCGTGGTGATCGATCACTGGCAGCTGCGCGAGACGCAGTTCGCCTGGCTGTTCGCGCCGATCATCGGCGGCTTCATCCTCGGCGCCTGGATTTCGGGCCGGATGGCGGGCCGGGTCGCCGCGGCCACGCAGTGCGAGGCCGGATTCGCCTTCGCGTTGGCCGGATCGGGCCTCATGGTCGCGCTGCAGGTCATGCTCGGAGCGCTGCCGATCCTCGCCCAGCAGCTATTGCTCGCCGCCATTGCACTGGGCGTGCAACTGGTCTCGCCGATCCTCGTGCTGCGCATGCTCGATCTGTTCCCGCGCGCCCGCGGTGCGGCGGCTTCCGTGCAGTCGTGCGTCTCGATCGTGATCTCCGCCGCGGTATTCGGCGCTCTGGCGCCGCTGCTAAGCAACTCACTTGCCACACTAGCGGAAGGATCGCTCGGCGCGGCGCTGGTGTCGTTCGGGCTGTGGCGCTCGGCGCAACATCGGGTATCGTTGGCGCACCGGCCATCCGGAAACGATACAAAGACTCTATGAACACGTTCACCGTCGCACCGCGCTTCTGCGGACCGCCGACCTCCGCCAATGGTGGCTACTTCGCCGGGCTCGTCGCCACGCTCGCATCCGACACGCTGGCGGTACGCTTGCTCAAGCCCCCGCCGCTCGACACCGAGCTCGCCGTCGCGGTGCTTGCGGATGGCGTCGTGCAGGTGCGCAACGGTGATGAGCTGATCGGCGAGGCACGAGCAACCAAGCTCACGCTCGAGGCAGCCGCGGCGCCGCACTACCTCGAGGCCGTCGAGGCCTCCAGGCGCTACGCCGGCTTCAGCCATCACAGGTTTCCAACATGCTTCGTGTGCGGCACGCAGCGGCCGAGAGGCGACGGCCTGCGCATCTTTGCGGGCCTGATCGCCGAGCGGGCGATCGTCGCGGCGCCGTGGGTTCCGGACACATCGCTCGATCGCGGCGACGGCAAGGTGCGTCCCGAGTTCATGTCGGCCGCGCTCGATTGCCCGGGCTATTACGCGGTGAGCCCCGAGGATCGCATGATGCTGTTGGCCGAGTTCACGGCGCATGTCGACCGGCTCGTGCACGTGGATGAGCCGTGCACGGTCATCGGTTGGCGGATGGGCGGCAGCGGCCGCAAGCGCGAGGCGGGCACGGCGATCTTCGATGAGAAGGGCGAGTTGTGCGGGCGCGGCTGCGCCGTGTGGATCGAGCCGCGCAGCGCCAACCTGACTGCAGCCTGAAGCCCACCCAGACAGCGCGGCGCGGTCTGCGCGCTGCTGCTGTTGGTAATCCACTGACTCTGGCAGCCAACGGCGCTCTCTCCAACGGGAGAGCGGCCGCTCAGCCACAGTCGCTCGCACCGTTGCCCCATCCGCCCGATGTCCCGAGGCCAACGCGCCCGTAGTCTCTTGCTCCGGCAAGCGATGCTTGCATCGAGGACAGCAGGAGAATGCGATGAGAAGAGCAGTGAGCATGTTGGGAATCGCGGCGCTCGGGGCTGTGGCGCTGCGCAGCGCGCCGGCCGCAGCCCAGGCGCGCGGGCACACGCAGGAGGTTCACGTCTATGCGGGCGCGCTGTTCGGCGACGATCTCACCGATCGCGCAATCTCGGGCAGCAGGCCGCGGCTCGACGACGATGTCACTTTCGGCGCCCGTTACGACTACAACTTCACCGACGTATGGGGAATCGAGCTGTCGGCAGGGCACAGCCCGAACCGCGCCACGCATCTGGCCGGCGGCAACATCGATCTGGGGCTGACCACCGTCGATCTGGATGCGGTGTGGAACTTCACACCGGCCTACCGGTTCGTCGGTTACACGGTCGCCGGTGTCGGCTGGGCCAGGGCGAGTCTCGACCGCCGCATCCAGGGGACCGCGGGCGGCCAGGCGGTTGCCATCGATGACGACAACGGATTCACTGCGAATGCCGGCATCGGCGTCAAGTACTACGCGACCGACAATCTAGTCTCAGGCTGGAAGGCCGCTACCGGTATCTGAACCGCGTCGTCAGCACGTTCGACCAATCGTTGAATACGGTTGAGACGACGTTAGGAGTTGGCTGGCGGTTCTGACTCCAGGCGGCGGCGCAGCGCGCCCTTCCCGGCCAGAGAGGCGAGCTCGGCAAGCCTGACCGTGTGGTCGGCCCGTGCGGGACGAAACCTTGGATTCGACGCCAGGCGCCGCTCCAACACCTCGAGGGCCTGACCGGTCTCGCGGGCGGCCAGCAGCAGCGCGATGAGATCATCCGCCAGGCGATCGGCGGGCCTGACATCATCCCAGCGGGAGGCGGCCTCCAGCACGGCGCGCTGCTCCGCGAGCGCCTGCTCTCCCTGGCCATGACGCGTGAGCCAGGCTTGGATCTCCTGCCACCCTTCGAGCAGCTTGCCCATCCTGACGTTCGCATACGCACGCAGCAGTACGCGGTTGCGCTCGAGCACATGCTCGCGCTGGTCCCGCTCGGCCTCGCGCTCTCGCTTGCTACGGCTGTCAATCGCGAGCTCCAGGCGGTGCTCGTAGACGGCGCCGCCCACGAGCGCGAAAGTCAGCAGAAGCAACAGCTGCACTGCGGCAATCATGACCCAGTCCGGCGCCCCGGCCTGAGCCAGCTCGGCCAAAAGTCCCGCCGCAGTGAGTATGGCTACGTTGAGAAGCGCGTAGTGCCAGCCCAGAGCCCGGATCAGCGCCAGGAGTGCCAGCGGTGATGCGGCGCGGAAGGGATTGCCGGTGATGCCGAGCACGGCGATGCTCGCGGGCAACGCTACTGTCAGGAGAGCGCCGCAGAGCATCGCGGCAGGCTCACCCGCCAGTTTCCTCAGACCACCCACCAGCATCACGCCGGCGGTGATCAGCAGCGCCTGAGCGAGCGGCCGCTGCTCGCTGAGCGGATTCACCATCTCGACAGACAGCACCGGCGGCTCCTCCTCGCCGGCAACGATCGCATCCAGCAGCACGAAGCAGTACTTGAAAAACCACGAGACGAGGATCACGGCGAGCGGAATCCCGAGGAGTCCGGCGCGCACCGCCAGCACCTGCCCCAGCGTGAAGCTGACGACCAGCAGCAGCGCGGCGCCGCGCAAGGGAAAGAGTAAATAGCGCTTCATTCTGCGGTGCATCAATATAACGCGCGCCAGCCGGCAAGCGAGACGATCGCCGGATACTCACCGTGCGGCGCGCTGCGAAAGCTCGAGCGCAGACGCCGCCGTGCCACCACTGGCGTGAAACCGCAACGAAATATACACGGCAACTCTCGCTGCGAGATCGCATAATGCGCGCCGCATAGACGATTGCTTTAGTCACCCATGCAGGTAACCGAGGAGATTCCGCAGCAGGCAGCGTAACAGCAGCCCTCGTCTTCGAGGGCCTGCCCGAGTTCCAGTGCATCGGCATAACTCCGCAGCGTCTCGCCGCGGCAGCCGCGAACGGGACCGAGGTGCGGGAGGAGCAAGTACCATGAGGACCGACAGTGAAATCAAACGCGATGTGGAGGATGAGCTCCGGTGGGATCCTGATATCGACGCAACCGATATCGCAGTCACCGTCAAAAGCGCGGTGGTCACGCTGACGGGATTCGTACACAGGTACAGCGACAAGCTCCAGGCCGAAGCCGACGCCAAGCGAGTAGCGGGCGTCGCCGGGGTGGCGAACGACATCGAAGTGCGGCTGCCGAGCAGCGACGTAAGGCCAGATCCCGAGATCGCGCGCGATGTCGTGATGGAGCTGCGGGTTCAGCTGCCGCTCTCATCCGAGAAGATCAAGGCCGTGGTCAAGCGCGGGTGGGTGACGCTCGAAGGCGAAGTCGAGTGGAATTACCAGCGCGAGAGAGCCGAGAACGCGGTGCGCCACGTCAAGGGCGTCCTGGGCGTGAGCGACCTGATCAAGCTCAAACCCAGCGTGAGCCCGGCGGACATCAAGCGCAAGATCGAGGAAGCCTTCAAACGCCATGCCGAGATCGACGCCAACCGCATCCAGGTGAAGTCGAGCGACGGCGAAGTGGTTCTGGAGGGAACTGTTCGCTCATGGGCCGAGCGTCAGGAGGCTGAGCGTGTCGCCTGGGCGGCACCGGGGGTGAAGAAGGTCGAAGACCACATCAGGATTTCCCCGTAAGCAGACATCGTGAGCCTCCCGTGGAGGGGTGCGGTCCCTCGAGGCCCGCGGTTCGCAGACGTATGCAATAGCGTGTGGCGGATCACGCAGTTGCCACTAGAGAAAATCCGTGCAGGCCCGTACGCGAGAAACCTCGGTTGAACGTCACGCCGCGCGCGCTTCGACATAACAATTCTCATTCTTTCCGAGCGTCAGCCTCCGAATGTTCCGGTATGATGTTTGCCGGATCCGAGGGATGGCATCCATGTCAGGACAAATTCACCTCAACGGCATTGAGTTGGAACGACTCGAGCGAGAGTTGTATGCGTTGCTTGAGATAGAGCAGGCCGCACAGCGGCGCTGGTTAGCGCTGCCTGTTGGATACGAGAAGTCTCAAGCGCTCGCAGAGTATTCGACCGCGGTGGCGGCGGCGAGCGCGATGAGACAAAAGCGCGAGGGTTGCCTGGTCAAGCTCGGGTCCAAAGCATCCAGCTCTTGTCGAAGGGTCGGCAGCTCTTCGTGATGCAGGTGATCGACGCAGTCCTCGCCGAGCAGGGCCGCTAAAAGGGATGATGCTGTGCAAGCCAGGGCTCTGTCCCTCGTGCCGGTCGAGCACATCACCCGCGCCATCCTCGTCCTCCGCGGCCACAAAGTGTTGCTGGATACCGAGCTCGCTGCCCTCTACGGGGTGAGCACCAAGCGCTTCAACGAACAGGTTCGCCGCAACCGGGAGCGCTTCCCGGCGGATTTCATGTTCCAGCTCGCGGCCGAAGAGCTGGCGCCTTTAAGGTCGCAAATTGCGACCTTAAAGACTGGACGCGGACAACACCGTAAGTACCTGCCGTACGCGTTCACAGAACACGGCGCCATCATGGCCGCCATGATCTTGAACAGCAAACGCGCCGTCGAGATGAGCGTGTATGTTGTGCGTGCCTTCGTGAAGCTGCGTGAACTACTGAGCTCCAACCGGGAACTGGCCCGGCGCTTTGCGCAACTGGAAGCGCGGCTCGATAAAAAACTCACCGAGCACGATCAGGCCATCGCCGCCGTCCTCTCGGCAATCCGCCAGCTCATGAACCCGCCGACTCCCAGACGCCGCGGTATCGGCTTCACTGCGGATCTCGAGGAGAACTCTTGACGATGCCCTGCGGCTCGCTCTGCAGGATTCTGCCCGAGGTCGGGCTGACACGTGGGCCCACGCCCTCCACGGAGTTCCACGCCGTGCGCCAGCCGCCAAACTTGTAATACCACGCGGCGAGCAGCGCGGCGAGGGCCGAGGAGATCGGAAAGCTCCACCAGATGGCATCCGCCTGGAACTTGTCGAGCAACACCTCGGCAAGCGGAAAGCGCACGCCTAGAAGCGCGACCGCGAAGATGGCGAGCGGGGCCATCACTGCGCCGGTCGCGCGCACGACGCCGAACAGCACCAGCGAGATGCCGAAGAACACGAACGACCCGGTGGCGATTCTGTTGAGGTGCCCGGCAATCCGCAGCGCTGCGGAGCCCGCCGGCAGGAACAGCTCGAATGCACGGGTGTCGAGAATCTCGAGCGCGACAACGATGCAGCCGGTCAGCAGAATGCTGTACAGCACTCCGACCCGCGCAATCGCGCTGACACGATCCCACTTGCGCGCGCCCACGTTCTGCGCTGCCATGGCGGACACCGCCATGCCGACTGCGATCGCGGGCATCTGGATGTAGTTCCAGATCTGCAGCGCCGCCCCGTATGCGGCCGCCGTAGCGACACCGAAGCGATTGACGAGCGCGATCATCAGCACGCCGCTCAACGACAGCACGAGCATCTGCGCGCTCATCGGTATGCCCTTGCGCACCAGTATGCCGACGATGGACCAGTCGACCCGCAGCATCCCGAGCTCCTCCTTGTGCAGGACGAGCAGATGACGCCGGCGGTACAGATGGCTGATGAGCGCGGTGAGGCTGACGGCCTGGGCCACGAATGTCGCCAGGGCGGAGCCCGCGATGCCGAGCCTCGGAGCCGGGCCGAGCCCAAAGATGAACACCGGGTTCAGACCGATGTCGATCGCGACCGACAGCAGCATGAAATAGAAGGGCGTCTTCGAGTCGCCGGCGCCGCGCAGCACGGCCATCACGAAGGCATACATGTAAAGACACGGCAGCGCGAAGAAGATCACGCGCATGTATGCCACCGCCAGCGGCAGCGAGTCCGCGGGCGTTTTCATCGCCGCCAGCAACGGCTTGCACAGAGTGAAGCCGGCGACGGCCATGACGAGCGACACGATGGCGAAGAACGTGGCGCTGGTGCCGACCGTGCGCTTGGCCGCGCGGATGTCGTTTGCCCCGATGCGCTGCCCGACCAGGATGGTCGCGGCCATGGCGATGCCGAATGCCGCGCCGATCAGCAGGAACATCACGGTGTTGGCGTTCGAGGTCGCGGTGAGCGCCGCCTCGCCGAGGAAGCGGCCGACCCAGATGGAGTTGACCGAGCCGTTCAGCGATTGCAGCACGTTCGCGTACAGGATCGGGAGCGCGAACTGCAGCAGCCCGCGGCTGATGGAGCCCTCGGTGAGCGAGCGGGGGCGATCCATCAGCGCCTCCAGGCCGCCACCAGCCACGCAACTCCCAACAGCGACAAGGCCCAGGCCGGCCACGCCCGCGCTCCACCGAGGGCCAGCCACATCAGGCCGCCGAGCAGAATCGCTGCGCCAACCGTGACTGCATCGGCGCGCCGCGCGGACGCTTGAACCTCAGCCTTCAGCTGCTCGACGGCGGGCGACTCAACTTCCAACCGCAAGACACCACCCTGCGCGCGCTGCACGGCGCCCTTCACTAGAGTCGGCAGCACGCGGGCCGCCTCGATGAGCTCGGGCATCTGCGCTCGCAGGCTTTTCAGGACCTGGCGGACGCTCGTGCGCTCGCGCATCCACTCGCGCAGGATCGGGCTGGCGGTGTTCCACACATCGAGCTGCGGGTACAGCTCGCGCCCGAGCCCTTCGACGTTCAACAGGGTTTTCTGGAGGAGAATCAACTGCGGCTGAATCCGCATGTTGAAGCGCCGTGAGATCTCGAACAGGCGCAGCAGCAGATGGCCGAAGGAAATGTCCTGCAGCGGCCGGTTGAAGATCGGCTCGCACACCGTGCGCACTGCCGACTCCATCTCGTCCACCCGGGTGTTCGGCGGCACCCAGCCGGACTCGACGTGCAGCAGCGCGACGCGCCGATAGTCGCGATCGAAGACCGCGAGGAAATTCTCGGCGAGGTAGTGCTGGTCGCGCGGATCGAGCGTGCCCACGATCCCGAAGTCGACCGCGGCGTAGCGCGGCTTGAGCGGATCCTCGACGATGACGAAGATGTTGCCGGGATGCATGTCGGCGTGAAAGAAGTTGTGGCGGAACACCTGCGTGAAGAAGATGCGCACCCCGTTCTCGGCGAGCTTGGCGATGTCGGTCCCCGCCGTGCGCAGCCTCCATGACCATGACGTCCAGGCGGCAGTAGTCCCAGTAGACCTCCGGCACGTACAGCAGATCCGAGCCGCTGAAGTTGCGCTTCAGCTGCGAGGCGTTGGCGGCCTCGCGCAGCAGATCCAGCTCATCGAGAACCGTCTTCTCGTATTGCGCGACCAGCTCGAGCGGCCGCAGCCGCCGGCTCTCGCTCCAGTAGCGCTGCGCCAGGGCGGCCAGCGCATACAGGACCTCGAGATCCCGCTCGATCAGCGCGCGCATTCCCGGCCGCAACACCTTTACGATGACCTCCTTGCCATCCAACAGGCGAGCCACGTGCACCTGCGCGATCGAAGCGGCCGCGAGCGGCGCCTCGTCAAAAGCGCTGAACACCTGCGCCACGGGTCGCGCGTAAGCGCGCTCGATGAGCTGTCGCGCGACTGCACCGGGAAACGGCGGCACGCGATCTTGCAGCCTCGCCAACTCGTCCGCGATGTCCGCGGGCAGCAGGTCGCGGCGCGTGGAGACAGCCTGGCCGAACTTGACGAAGATCGGGCCGAGCTCCTCGAGCGCAAGGCGCAGCCGCTCTCCGCGGCTAGCGCGGCGGCGGCGCTCGAACCACACGTCCGGCGACAGATAGAACAGGAAGCGCAGCGGTCTATACAGATGAGTCGCGCGCACGAAGTCGTCGAGACCGTGCTTGAGGAGCACGCGTTGGATCTGAACGAGCCGCGCGAGGACGCGCAGCTTCACGACCGCGCCACCGGTGTCACTGCGCGTCAAGCCGCCGCGTCATGACGTCGATGCGCGCTGCGAGGCGGTCCACATCCTCGCGCAGGGCGTCGACGCCGCGAAGGAGTTGGTTTCCTTCGTTACGCGGCACGAGATCGCGCGCTTCATGGGCGAGATATTCGGCCAGATTCTGCACGCTGGTCGCGGCGGCCTTGCGGGCCCAGCCACGCGCCAGGCGCACGAAGCGACCGATCTGATGCGCCGCCACGTCGCCCACAACGAGGGACAGCTCCTCTTCCGGATCAGGTCGCAGCAGCAGGGCCAGCTCACGGAATTTCTGCGCCAGCTCGCCATCGCCGCGGATCTGCACGACACCGCGCTGGAGCAGCGCTTCGGGGGAATCGCCACCGAGGGCCAGCAGTCCGAACGGACCGCCGACGACTACCGCATCGGCTGCTGTATCGCCTCGTGTGATGCGCAAGGTGGCGCCTGTCGACTCCACGAGCAAGCGCGTCATCGCGTGCACTTCGATAGCGATGCTCCGGCCGGCGAGCTCCGCGCACAGCTGCTGCG
>VBNY01000017.1:0-7105 GCA_005877705.1 Gammaproteobacteria bacterium | reverse complement strand
ACTTGTAGCCGCGGTGCAGGGCGACGATACCGCCGGACAGATTGTGATAACGACATCCTTCGAGCCCCGCCGTGCGCATCATCTCCAGCAGCGTCTCCTGGTTCGGATGCCGGCGGATCGATTCGGCCAAGTAGCGGTAGCTCTCCGCGTCGCCTGCCACGAGCTTGCCGAGCAGCGGCAGGACGCGGAACGAGTAGGCGTCATAGAGCGACTTGAGCCCCGGGACGACCGGGCTTGAGAACTCCAGCACCAGCAGCTGCCCGCCGGGCTTCAGCGCGCGCCTCATCGAGGACAGCGCCGCGGATTTGTCGGTCACGTTACGCAGGCCGAAGCCGATCGTAATGCAGTCGAAGGTGGCGTCGGGGAACGGCAGCCGCTCGGCGTCCGATTGCACATAGCGGATGTTGTCGATGATGCCCTCGTCGATCAGTCGGTCGCGGCCACGCTGAAGCATGGCGGCATTGATATCCGTGAGCACCACGAGGCCGCGCTCACCCACCTGGCGTGCCAATCCGGCTGCCAGGTCGCCGGTGCCGCCCGCGACGTCGAGGGCGCGCTGCCCCGGTCGGAGATTGGTGAGCGCGAGCGTGAATCGCTTCCACAGCCGATGGACCCCGGCCGACATGAGGTCGTTCATCAGGTCGTAGCTGCCGGCGACCGAATCGAACACGCCCCGCACGCGGCGGGCTTTGTCACCCCACGGTACGCGCTGAAAACCGAAGTCTGTGGAGCGCTCGTCGGTCATCTGTTCTGTGGCCCCCGGTTACCGCGCCCATTCTAGACCAACGAGTGGGGGTTGCATTTTCCCGCATGGGCTGCGCAGAATCGCCGCGGATACGGGGGTCTTGAGACTCTGTTGAAGGCCGAGCGCTTCGCTCGGCCTTTTTTTATTGGCTGAATGGCCTTCGGCTGTTTCCTGTCTGTCGAAAGCGGCCTGCGGCCCTTTCGACCCGCGAGCAAAAGGCGCGACTTTTGCTCGCTCCGCGAGCGCGCCTAGAGCTGTTCGTGGCCCGCGGGCAAAAAGCGGCGTTCCCTGTGCCGTTAACTGGCTTCCCGGTGCCGCTGAACCATACAGCACTGGGCATCCTATTTGGCCTAGAGCGACTGCCCGCCAGAGAGCATGCCGGTTCCGGAAGGCGCTTTCAGCGCCTTCCGGGCTTGGCCGCGGGGCCGCGGGCCTTGCGCTCGAGGTAGCGTGCCCAATTAGCCTGCCGGTCGCGGCCGAGCTCGTGAAGGTACTGCCACGTGAACAGTCCAGTGTCGTGACCATCGTCGAAGACGAGCCTCACGGCGTACTGGCCGACGGGCTCGACGGCTTTGATGCCGACGCTCTCCTTCCCCAGCACCAGCACTTCCTGACCCGGCCCATGTCCCTTGACCTCGGCCGAGGGTGAGTGGACCCGCAAATATTCGAACGGCAGCTCGAAACGACTTCCGTCCTCGAAGGTCACTTCAAGCAGGCGGGAGGCTTTGCGCAGCTTGATCTCGGTGGGCATCGGTTCGGGCATACGGCGCGCAGTATAGGCGCACACCGCGAGCCCTAGGGCGGAACGGACGCTGCGTGCGGCGCGTTGACGACATCCAACACTTAGGTGTTTACTCGAGGAATTTCATCATGCCTGTGACGCACCTCTGCGACAGTCGGTCACGTTCTGCGCCGTGATACGCTCGCGTGGATTTCCAATGGCGCTGATTCGTGCATGGGAGGCTCGTGCTGCACTGCAGCATGCCCGCCTTCCCGGCGCTGCTCGCGGAGACTGAATGGAACCGACCGATACCTCGCGTCCCGACTATTACCATCGAGTAGTGGACTGCCAGTGGGCCTGCCCCGCCCACACCGATGTCCCCGAGTACATCCGCCTGATCGCCCAGGGGCGCTTCACCGATGCCTACATGGTGAACCGGGAGTCGAACGTGTTCCCGGGCATTCTCGGCCGTGTTTGCGACCGGCCCTGCGAGCCCGCCTGCCGCCGCGGCCGTGTGGAGCAGAAGCCGGTCGCGATCTGCCGTCTGAAGCGGGTCGCCGCCGACCATCGCGACGAGGTCAGCGGCCGAATGCCGACGACTCCCAAGGTCAAGAACGGCAAGCGCATCGCCTGCATCGGGGCGGGCTGCGCCTCGCTCACGGTGGCGAACGATCTCATGCCGCTTGGCTACGAGGTGACTGTCTTCGAGCAGTACGGCGAGCCCGGCGGGCTGATGCGCTCGAATATCCCCTCGTTCCGGCTGCCGCAGACCGTGCTCGACGAGGAGATCGGGATGATCACGCAGATGGGGGTCGACCTGCGGCTCAGCCATCCGATCAGGAGCCTGCGCGAGCTGCTCTCGAACGGCGGCTTCGACGCCGTGTTTGTCGGCTCCGGCGCGCCCAAGGGCAAGGAGCTCAAGCTCCCGGGGCGCGAGGCCGGCGCGGCCAACGTTCATATCGGCATCACCTGGCTCGAGTCGGTTGCCTTCGGCCACATCGGCAAGATCGGCGAGCGCGTGCTCATCATCGGCGTGGGCAATACGGCGATGGACTGCTGCCGCAGCAGCCTGCGCCTCGGGGCCAAGAGCGTGAAGGTGATGGCGCGCAAGCCGCGCGGGTTCTTCAAAGCCTCCGAGTGGGAGCTGCAGGACGCGGAGGAGGAGAGCGTCGAGATCGTCATCAATCACTCGCCCAAGTCATTTGTCGTCACGAACGGCAAGCTGACCGGGATGCTGTTCGACAAGATGGCGTATGATATCGATGCCGAAGGCCGCATCACCGGCGAGCGCAGCCTCGGTGAGGTGTTGTTCCCCGCCGATGATGTCATTCTCGCGATCGGCCAGGAGAACGCCTTCCCGTGGATCGAGCGCGATCTCGGCATCGAGTTCGACAAGTGGGACGTACCGCGCGTCGATCAGCAGACTTTTCAGTCCACGCGCCCCGAGGTGTTCTTCGGCGGCGATGCCGCCTTCGGACCCAAGAACATCATCTGGGCCGTCGAGCACGGCCACCAGGCCGCCATTTCAATCCACCGCCACTGCCAGGGCGAGCCCGTCGGCGAGCGGCTGGCTGCTGGGGTAAACCTGCAGAGCCGCAAGATGGGCATGCACGAGTGGTCATACTCGAACGACTACACTCCGGTCGAGCGCCGGCTCATGCCGCACGTGTCGCTCAAGGAGCGCTTCAAGAAGCTCAACATCGAGGTTGAGCTGGGGTTCACCGCCGAGCAGACCGCGGATGAGGTGCAGCGCTGCCTCAACTGCGACGTGCAGACGGTGTTCAGCGCCAAGCTGTGCATAGAGTGCGACGCCTGCATCGACATCTGCCCGGTCGACTGCCTGACGATCACTCACAACGGCGATGAAGCCGACCTGCGCGCGCGCTTGAAGGCGCCCGCGAAGAACCTCACGCAGCCACTGTACGTCTCTGCGCCGCTGCCGCAGACACAGCGCGTGATGGTGAAGGACGAAGATCTATGCGTTCACTGCGGCCTGTGCGCTGAACGTTGTCCGACCGCCGCGTGGGACATGCAGAAGTCCTACGTGCATTGGCCGCACGCCGCCGACGAAGCACGCGTGCTGCAGGCGAAGGAACCCAAGATCGCCTGACGCATTGCGACGACGGCCGCGCACACCGCCCTCACAAAGCCAAGCCACCTATGCCCGCATCGACCGCCACCCGCATCAACGATTTCGCCATCAAGATCGCCACGGTGAATGGCACCGGCTCGGCGAGCGCCAACAGCCTGCTGATGAAGTCCATCTTCCGCAGCGGTATTCCGGTGATGGGAAAGAACTACTTCCCCTCCAACATCCAGGGCCTGCCTACGTGGTACGAGATCCGCGTGACGCGGGACGGCTATGTTGCCCGCTCCGGGCGTGTCGAGATCATGGTCGCGATGAACGCGGAGACATACGCCCGCGACGTGAAGGAAGTCGCTGCGGGCGGTTATCTCATTTATGACTCCACCTGGCCACGTCCCGCGCTGCTCAAGCGCGAGGACATCACAGTGCTGGGGGTGCCGCTCGCACGGCTGTGCAATGAGAACTTCAACGGCGTGCGCACGCGCATTCTGATGAAGAACATCTGCTACGCGGGAGTGCTGGCCGCGCTGCTCGATCTGGACCTCGAGCGCATTCGCGAGCTGCTCGCCGAGACGTACGCGAAGAAACCGCAGCTGGTCGACAGCAACATGAAGGCCATTCAGCTCGGCTACGACTACGCGCGCGCCAGCTTCTCCTGTCCCCTGCCGCTGCGCGTCGAGCCGATGAGCGGGACCGCCGGTCACATCATGATCGACGGCAACACCGCCGCGGCGCTGGGGTGCCTGTTCGCCGGGGCCACCGTGGCCGCGTGGTATCCGATCACCCCATCCACTTCCCTGATGGACGCGTTCAAGATGTTCTCCGACCGCATGCGCGTCGACCCGGCGAGCGGCCGGAAGAATTTCGCCTTCATCCAGGCCGAGGACGAGCTGGCGGCGATCGGCATGGTGATCGGCGCGATGTGGAACGGCGCGCGCGCCTTCACCGCGACCTCGGGGCCCGGCATCTCGCTCATGAACGAGTTCCTGGGGCTGGCGTACTACGCGGAAGTGCCGGCGGTGATTTTCGACATTCAGCGCGTCGGTCCTTCCACCGGCATGCCGACCCGCACCCAGCAGGGCGATCTGATGGAGTGCGCCTACGCATCCCACGGCGATACCCGCCACGTGTGCCTGTATCCCTCGAACCCGGAGGAGTGCTTCTACATGGCGGTGCAGGCCTTCGATCTCGCCGAGCGGCTGCAGACCCCGGTGCTGGTGCTGTCGGATCTCGACATCGGCATGAACGACTGGATGTGCCGCGACTTGAAGTGGGACGACAACTACCGTCCCGACCGCGGCAAGGTACTCGGCAAGGCAGAGGTCCTCGAGCTCAAGAAGTTCTACCGCTTCCTCGACCTGGACGATGACGGCATCCCCTATCGCACGCTCCCCGGCGTGCATCCCAAAGCCGCGTACTTCACACGTGGCTCGGGGCACACGCAGTACGGCGCCTACACCGAGGACTCGGCCGACTACCAGGTGGTGCTCGACCGGCTGCTGCGGAAATGGGCGACGGCGAAGAAGCTGGTGCCGCGGGCGGTGATCGACGCCACCGCTGGCGCGCCGGTAGGGCTCGTGTCCCTCGGCAGCTGCGACGGCGCGGTGCGCGAGGCCATCGAGGTGCTAAAGAGCCGCGGCGTGGGCGTGGACTACATGCGGGTGCGCTCCTTCCCGTTCAGCGAGGACGTCGAGCGCTTCCTGACGGCGCACGAGCTGCTGTTCGTCGTGGAGCAGAACCGTGACGCGCAGTTGCGCGCGCTGCTGACGCTCGAGACCGCCGTGGAGAAATCCAGGCTGCGATCACTGCTGCACTACAACGGCCTGCCCATCTCCTCGTCCTTCATCGTCGAGGGGGTGCTGGCGGAATTGCAACCGCGCCAGCGGCTGCAACCGAAAGGCGCAGCGCATGGCTAGCCTCGCGATCCGTCCGAACGCGCGCGGCAAGCGCCGGAGGCCGACATGACCTTCATTGCCAAACCCAAGGTCGCGCACCCCTCGCTGCCGAAGAACGCGCTCGGCTTCACGCGCCGCGACTACGAGGGCGCGCTGTCGACGCTGTGCGCGGGCTGCGGGCATGACTCGATCACCGCGGCGATCGTCGAGGCGAGCTGGGGCCTGGCGCTCGAGCCGCAGAACGTGGTGAAGCTGTCGGGCATCGGCTGCTCCTCCAAGACCACCGCCTACTTCGTGAGCGGCGGCCACGGCTTCAATTCCGTGCACGGCCGCATGCCCTCGATCGCCATGGGCGCGAACGCCGCCAACCGCAGCCTGCACTACATCGGCGTTTCCGGCGACGGCGACACCCTCTCCATAGGTCTCGGGCAGTTCTGCCACGCGATCCGCCGCAACCTCAACATGCTGTACATCATCGAGAACAACGGCGTCTATGGGCTCACCAAGGGGCAGTTTTCCGCATCCGCGGACGTCGGCAGCCGGGCCAAGAAGGGCGAGACCAACTTCCAGCCGCCGATCGACCCGGTGCTGCTGGCGATGACGCTCGGCGCCTCCTTCGTGGCGCGCAGCTTCTCGGGCGACAAGCAGCAGCTGGTGCCGCTCATCCAGGCGGGCCTCAGGCACCAGGGCTTCGCCCTCATCGACGTGCTCTCGCCGTGCGTGACTTTCAATGACCACGAGGGCTCCACCAAGAGCTACGCCTACACGCGCGAGCACTACGAGCCCGCGGTGCACGCGGATTTCGTGCCGCTCGAGCGCGAGATCACCGCCGACTACAAGGAAGGCGAGACGCTGCCGCTCATCATGCACGACGGCAGCCGCATCGTGCTGCGCAAGCTCGATGCCGCCTACGACCCGACCAACCGCACCCTGGCCGCCGCGCAGATCCAGGAGCGCATGAAGGCCGGCGAGTACCTCACGGGCCTGCTGTTCGTGGACCTGGAGCCGGCGCAGAGCGCCTTCCACGTCGTCAACCAGACCCCCGATGCGCCGCTCAACAGCATTCCCTTCGAGGTGCTGTCACCGGGATCGAAGGGCCTCGAGAAAGCTCTGGCCCGCTACCGTTAGCGACTGCCGCCGCCTGACGGCCCGCTCAGCGCACCCCTGAACCGAACGCGTAGCGCACGGCGAGCTGCAGCTGCGTCTCGGTCGCGAGCGGTGGACCGCCGAGCTCGGCACGGTTGTATGAGGAGCTTTGCACCCGCAGCCACTCGAGCCCCAGGCGCCAGTGCGCACGCGTCTCGAACATCCAGGCCGCGGTCCAGGCGTGCCCGATCTGCGAGCCGTCGCCATCGGCGATGTTGCTGTCGACTTCAAACCGGTCATAGCGCGCGCTCAGTGTCTGCCGGCCGAAGCGCTTAGACAGCAGGGCGAACTGCGCCCGGAACGGCCACTGCAGTTGTATCCCCGGCGGGGCGATGATGGTCTCGCCATCGAGCCATTGCAGGATCGCGGTCCAGCCGGTGCCGCTCTCGACCCGGAGTCCCGCGCTGTTGAAGCGTGTCTGCCACGCGATGGCGCCGGAAACGAAGTCCATCGCGCTCGGGTCGGCGCGGTTGTCATAGCGCAGCACGCGCAGCACCACGCGATCGAGCCAG
>VBNY01000489.1:1700-2893 GCA_005877705.1 Gammaproteobacteria bacterium | reverse complement strand
CGGTTGGAATCGGGATATTGGTCGAAGGCGCGAAGCTCGACTGCTCGCCGCTGAAGAGCTCGTAACCGAAGGGCTTCAGAGCGTCGACTCCAATCGGAGCGACCGGCAGCAAGGAGACGGTGAAGCTCAATCCCGCCAAATGCGCATCGGCGTTCAAACGTTGACTTGCTTCGGACGCCGTCAGTCCCCACAGCGTGATCGGTGGCAGCGACGGGAGGATCACTTGGCCCGCGCCGTTGAGTTTGTAGGGATTTCCGCGACGAATTCGCTCGAGGCGGTCTTGCAGAACCGCTTTCAGCTCTGGTTGATCCTCCGCCCCCCCTGTCACATTCACTGTTAGCAGAACAGTCGACTGAGGCAGCATACGAGGTGGCCCAGGCGGCGCTGGTGCTCCCTTCCCGGTTTCGCCGGTGGTGCCTTTGGCAGCTTCCCTACGCCCTCCTTCGGTAACAGCCTCGCCACCCGTTTTGCTTAATTCGTCCGTCGGGTTGGCGGCAGACGACTTCGACATGGCATCGAGTATGGCCTGCTGCTGCTCTGGTGGCAGGCTTTGAAAGACCCGGAGCTGCTCCGGTGTCAGGGATGACGGGGTCTGCGCATCAGCGTGGAATACCGACAGGAACGCAAAGAATAGGAACAGTAAACCGGTGGGTATGCGTAGAGCGCGATATCTCATCACTTACTCGTCGTGTTCATCGAAGCAGAGCGCCGGACGCTGAACTCCGGACGCCACCCGCCTGTTTGCCAGGTCCGTGCCGGACGTGAAGCAGCGCACTTTCGAGCCCCATATCAGCGGCAGGCGGAGGCTCTTTCGGCCTCCTGCGACCCCGAATGCCCAAGCGACGGGCGATTGTACTTACTTAAGCTGGCGATCGTTAGTAACCCCTCAGGGCCCATCCCGCCATGCACCGACCTGGCCTAAGAGCTTCAACACAGTCGGCGGCACTAGATGCCCGCCCGCAGGGTTCTTCACCGCCGGCGCCAGCTGATCAGCCAGCTTCTTCCCCAGCTCCACGCCCCACTGATCAAAGGCATTGATCCCCCACACGACGCTCTGAGTGAACACCTTGTGCTCGTAGAGCGCGATGAGTTTGCCGAGGGTGGCGGGGTCGAGCTTCTGGAACAGCACAATCGTGCTGGGTCGGCTTCCCTGATGGACCTTGTGCGCGATGAGCTGCTCGATGCGCTCCGGT
>VBNY01000489.1:0-1600 GCA_005877705.1 Gammaproteobacteria bacterium | reverse complement strand
TGCCGCACGATGATTTGGCGGGCAAGAGGAAATCGAGTGCCGCACGCGGTGTGCCCTGGTGCAGAAGCTGGAAGAACGAGTGCTGCGCGTTGTTGCCGGGCTCGCCCCAGATGACCGGAGCCGTCTGCCACTGCGTCTGCTGCCCATCAAGCGTCACGGACTTGCCGTTGCTTTCCATCTCGAGCTGCTGCAGGTAGGCAGGGAAGCGGCGCAGCCGGTCGTCGTAGGGGAGGATCGCGAGAGTCGGCAGGTTCAGAAAGTTGATGTTCCAGATGCCCGCCAGCGCCATGAGCACCGGCAGATTCTCCTGCCATGGCGCGGTGCGGAAATGCTCATCCATCGCGTGCCCACCGCCGAGCAGGGCCAGGAAGTTCTCTTGCCCGATGGCGATCGCGAGCGATACGCCGATAGAGGACCACAGCGAATAGCGTCCCCCGACCCAGTCCCACATCTGGAACCGGTACTCGGGATGCACGCCGAACTCGTCCATCGCGCGGTGATTCACCGAGACGGCCGCGAAGTGCTCCCGCACGGCCTGCTCGCCGCCTTTCGCAGCCACCCAGGCGCGGGCCGTACGGGCATTGGTCAACGTCTCGAGCGTCGTGAACGTCTTAGATGCGACGATGAACAGGGTGGTCTGCGGATCGGCCGACTCGAGAATATCCGCCAGATGGCAGCCGTCGACGTTGGACACGAATTCGCATCTAGGCGCGCCGGAGGTAAACCGACGCAGCGCCTGGACGGCCATGGCGGGGCCCAAGTCCGAGCCGCCGATACCGATGTTCACGACGAGAGTGAACGGCTTCTTGGCGCTCCCCTTGATCTGGCCACCGCGCACCGCTTCGGCGAACCCGAGCATGCGCGCGCGTTCGGCCATCACGGCCCTCTCGATCATGGTGCCGCCGATGCCGGCACCGGGCGGCTGGCGCAAGGCCACGTGGAGCACGGGGCGTCCTTCGGTCGCGTTGATCTTTTCTCCGCTCCACATGGCATCTCTGCGGTCACGAAGTCCGACGGAGTCCGTCAGCTCGATGAGTTTCGCGAGCACGACCTCGTCGAGATGCTGGCGCGAGAAATCCAGCAGCAAGCCAACGCTCTCTCGCGAGAATCGCTCAAAGCGTCCGGGATCGCGCTCGAACAGCTCGCGAGTCGGAACGCCGCTCAGGCGCGTGGCGTGACCCGCGAGCTCTGTCCACGCAGCCGTCCGAGGACCCGGGGGTGTCGTTTGAGTCATGAGCTCATCCGCCGTAAAAGCTGGCGATGGTATCGACCGCATATTGTAGTTGCGTTTCGGTCAGCTCCGGGTAGATCGGGAGCGCGAGGCTCTCTCGCGCTGCACGCTCGGATTGTGGGTAGTCCTCCGCCTTGTGTCCGAGATAGGCGAAGCACTGCTGAAGGTGCAGCGGAACCGGGTAGTAGATTTCTGTCCCGACGCCGGCAGGCGTCAGATATTGCCGCAGCTTGTCGCGCTCACGCGCCCGAATGACGTACTGGTTGTAGATGTGCCGTGCACCGGGCGTAACGTGCGGCGTCTGAACGGCCTCGCCGAGCCTCGCGCGCTTGATGGCCGCGTCGTAAATGCTGGCGTTCCTCTGGCGAC
>VBNY01000016.1 GCA_005877705.1 Gammaproteobacteria bacterium | reverse complement strand
CCGCGGCTTCGAGCACGGCCGGATGCGTGATCAGCGCGGCTTCCACCTCGACCGGCGAGACATACATCCCGCTCACCTTCAGCATGTCATCGCTGCGCCCGGCGTAGACGTAGTTGCCGTCCTCGTCCACGGAGTACTTGTCCCCGCTGCGAGTCCAGGGACCCTGAAAAGTCTGCCGGCTCTTGTCGCGGTTGTTCCAATACGCCAGGGCGCAGGTCGGACCCGAGATCTGCAGCTCACCGATCTGGCCGGCCGGAACCGGTTGCCCCGCCTCATCGATGAGTCTCAGCTTGTATCCCGGCACCGCCGTGCCCGTGGTGCCGTAGCGCACATCGCCCGGGCGGTTCGAGAGAAAGATATGCAGCATTTCCGTAGAGCCGATGCCGTCCAGGATGTCGATGCCGACGTGCCGTACCCAGCGCTCGCCGAGCTCGCGCGGCAAGGCCTCACCCGCCGAGACGCACGCGCGCAAATGGAGCTCGCCGCGCGCCGGCAACGTCGAGGCGCAGAGCAACGCGGCGTATAACGTCGGCACACCGTAGAAAATCGTGGGCCGGTGTCGTAGCAAGCGGGCAAATACCGCTTCCGGAGTCGGCCGTTCGGCCATCAGCACGGTCGTCGCGCCGACCGACATCGGAAAGGTGAGGGCGTTGCCGAGACCATAGGCGAAGAAAAGCTTCGCCGCAGAGAACACCACATCGTCCTCGCGAATGCCGAGGATCGGACGCGCATACAGCTCTGCGGTCTGAATCAGGCTCCCGTGCGCGTGGATCGTGCCCTTCGGCGCACCCGTCGAGCCCGAGGAATAGAGCCAAAAACACGGGTCATCGCAGGAAGTCGCGGCGGGCTCGAACGTGTGGCTCGCGTGCGCCAGCAGCGTCTCGAATGAGTGGAATTCACCGCCGCCGCCTTGCGAGACGATGACCTGCTTCAATTGCGGCATCTCGTTGATGATCGGCGCAAACAGAGGCAGCAACGGCGCCGACACGACGAGTGCGCAGGCGCGACTGTCCCGCAGCATGTATTGATAGTCAGCTGTCTTCAGCAGCGTGTTGACCGCGACCGGGACGATGCCGGCCTTGATGGCGCCGAGGAAGGCCGTCGGAAAGTCGATGGTATCCTGCAGACACAGCAGGACACGTTGCTCGCCCTGCAGTCCCAGATTGATCAGCGCGTGGGCGCACCGATTGACCCGCTCAGCCAGTTGCCCGTAGCTGTAGCGGCCGTGGTCATCGACATAGGCCACCTTCGCACCGCGTCCGGCCCGCAGATTGCGCTCAATGAGATCGTGGGCGGCGTTGTAGTCGCGCGGAATCTCGATGAGCGGCGGGCTGACACGATGGTCCGCTGAGCTCAAGCCAGGCATGACAGGCATCCCCTTCGTGATCGCGTGCGGCTCAGGTTTTGGTGAGCGCTCCAGGTGTCACAGCAGCGATGCAATATAGCCCACTGAAGTCGATGCTTTAAAGCAGTAACGAGCATAGGCCCTCAGGCCGTGACACCAATGGCACTGGGAGATGTAACGGATATGCTATATAGTGCTTGATGGCTATAATTTGTAGCGGGATAATGCAGCAGATGAAAACCTCAGCAAAGCGCCGGGTTGCCTCGGCTCGGCTTCCCAAACCCCCCGCTCAGGCGCCCGTAGCGCTCGCCGCGTCCGACCCGGATTTTCTGGCGACCCTGGGCCGCCGGGTTCGCGAGGCGCGCGAACAGCGCGGCATGGCGCGCAAGGTGTTGTCCCGGGCGGCAGATGTCTCCGAGCGGTATCTCGCGGCGTTGGAAGCGGGCGAGGGAAATGCTTCCGTGATCCTGTTGCGGCGCGTGGCAGGCGCGCTCGGCGTCAGGCTGGCTGACCTGCTCGAGGCAGGCGAGCCCGGAGCCGAGCAACATCTGATCCGACGCTTTCTCGACAGCCTGCCGCCGAAGCGGCTCGAAGAGGTCTTAAGCCGCTTGACCGAGGAGTTCGGGCAGGATGAGGCGGTGCGGCGCAAGCGCCTCACGCTCATCGGCCTGCGCGGTGCAGGCAAGACCACGCTCGGCAGCACGCTTGCGAAGGCGCTGCGCCGGCCCTTTGTCGAGCTTGATCGGCAGATCGAGCGCGAAGCGGGAATCTCTCTTTCCGAAGTCTTCCTGCTGTATGGGCAGGCGGGGTACCGTCGGATCGAACGGCGCTGCCTCGAGCGGGTCATCCGCACTCAGGACGATATCGTGCTGGGCGTGGGCGGCGGTATCGTTTCCGAGCCTGACACCTACAAGCTGCTGCTGCTCAACTGCTACACGGTCTGGATCAAGGCCGCGCCCGAGGAGCACATGGCACGCGTGGTCGCGCAGGGCGACATGCGTCCGATGGCAGGCCACGCGGAAGCGATGGACGACCTGCGGAAAATTCTCGCCGCGCGCGAGCCGCTCTACGGCAAGGCGGATGCCGTGCTCGACACCTCGGGTCGCTCGGTCGAGCAGAGCTTTGCAGCCCTTCGGCGCCTCATCGCTCCCGACACGCCGCTTTAGAGCACGAGGAGCAGATCATGGCGCAAACCGGCGCATCGCTGCCATTGCAACCCCGGCAGTGGGTCACGTTCGACGCGCATCCCGATCGATACCGGCACTGGAAGCTGTCGTTCGACGGTCCGGTGGCGACGCTCGCGATGGACGTCGACGAAGAGGGGGGCATCAAGCCCGGCTACACGCTCAAGCTCAACTCCTACGACCTGGGAGTCGACATCGAGCTGCACGATGCACTTCAGCGGCTGCGGTTCGAGCACCCGCAGGTGCGCAGCGTCGTGCTGACGAGCGCGAAGGAGCGGATCTTCTGCTCCGGCGCCAACATCTTCATGCTCGGCCTGTCGGCGCACGCCTGGAAGGTCAACTTCTGCAAGTTCACCAACGAAACCCGCAACGGCATCGAGGATTCGAGCCGGCACTCCGGACTCAAGTTTCTGGCGGCGTGTAACGGAACAACCGCCGGCGGGGGCTACGAGCTGGCGCTCGCCTGCGATGAGATTCTGCTCGTCGATGACCGCTCCGCCGCGGTCAGCCTGCCCGAGGTGCCGCTCCTGGGCGTGTTGCCGGGGACGGGCGGCCTCACTCGCCTCACCGACAAACGCAGGGTGCGACGCGATCACGCGGATATCTTCTGCACGGTGACCGAAGGGGTGCGCGCACCTCGAGCGAAGGAATGGCGGTTGATCGATGATTCTGCAAAGCCCCAACAGTTCGCGGCGACCGTCCGGCGCCGGGCGCTCGAGCTGGCAGACTCAAGCGATCGTCCGCGCGAGGCGCGAGGGATTGCGCTCACTCCGATTGCGCGCCAGGTCGCGAGCCACGGGTATCGCTACTCCCATGTCGAGGTGGAAATCGACGCCCGGGCGCGCACTGCTACCGTGACTGTCCACGCTCCCAACACAGAGCAGCCGCGCGACCTGCCGAGCATCCTGGCGATGGGGGACAAGTGGTGGCCGCTCGCAATGGCGCGCGAGCTCGATGATGCCATCTTGATGCTGCGGACGAACGATCTCGAGATCGGCACGTGGATCCTGAAAACGCGTGGCGAATTGGCAAGTGTCCTGGCGGCGGATGCGACTCTGGCCACCTTCGCCGGCAACTGGTTCGTGCGCGAGACGATCGGCATGCTGCGCCGAACGCTCGCCCGCCTCGAGGTGAGCTCGCGCACTCTGTTCGCCGTGATCGACGCAGGCTCCTGCTTTGCGGGTACGCTGCTCGAGCTCGCGCTCGCCGCGGACCGCAGCTACATGTTGGCCGGGCGGGAGAGCGCAGGGGCGCCCCGCATCGCGCTCTCGCCGATGAATTTCGGCCCGTACGAGGCCGTGACGCGCTCGAGCCGCCTCCATTCCCGTTTCTACGGCGAGTCGCAACCCATCGCGCGTGCGCGGGATGCCGTGGGGGGCCATCTCGCGGCCGAAGAGGCCATGGCGCTCGGCCTGATCACGGCCGCCCCTGATGCGCTCGACTGGGACGACGAAATCCGGATTGCCCTCGAGGAGCGGGGCAGTCTCTCGCCGGATGCCCTCACCGGCATGGAGGCGAATCTGCGTTTCGGCGGCGCCGAGACGCCCGAAACGCGCATCTTCGGGCGCTTGTCCGCCTGGCAGAACTGGATCTTCATCCGCCCGAACGCCGTAGGCGAGGCCGGGACGCTGAAGGTGTTCGGCACGGGCGAGAAGGCTCGGTTCAACTGGGAGCGCGTCTAGGGGCGGTGAGGGGCAAGCGATGAATATCGACTACGACCAGAGGATCCCGAACAACGTGGATCTGGTGAGCGACAAGACGCTGCAACGGGCGCTCGAGCACTGGCAGCCCGAGTTCCTCAGGTGGTGGGGTGAAATGGGTCCTGAAGGCACGGCCCAGTTCGATGTCTACCTTCGCACGGCCACCAGCGTCGATCAGGCCGGGTGGGCGCAGTTTGGCTATGTGAAGATGCCTGACTACCGGTGGGGGATCTTTCTCAACCCCGCCGAGCCCGACCGGAAGATCGGCTTCGGCGCGCATCGCGGCGCGCCGGCCTGGCAGGAGGTCCCGGGCGAGTACCGCAGCAACCTGCGCCGGATCATCGTCACACAAGGTGACACGGAACCTGCCTCAGTCGAACAGCAGCGACACTTGGGGCTGACCTGTCCGTCGATGTACGACCTGCGCAATCTTTTCCAGGTCAACGTCGAGGAGGGGCGGCACCTCTGGGCCATGGTGTATCTGCTGCACCGTTACTTCGGGCGTGACGGGCGCGAGGAAGCCGAAGCGCTGCTCGCGCGTCGCTCGGGCGATGCGGACAATCCGCGCATTCTGGGTGCGTTCAACGAGCGGACGCCGGATTGGCTGTCGTTCTTCATGTTCACGTTCTTCACCGACCGGGACGGCAAGTTCCAACTCTCCGCGCTGACCGAGTCGGCTTTCGATCCGCTGGCACGCACCACGCGCTTCATGCTCACGGAAGAAGGTCACCACATGTTCGTGGGCCGAAACGGCATTCGCCGCATCATTGAGCGCACCGCCGAAGTGATGGTCGGCGAGCGGACGGACGACCCCGCGCGCCTGCGGGCGCTCGGCGTCATCGATCTTCCCACCATCCAGCGCTATCTGAACTTCCACTCGAGCGTTACGG
>VBNY01000015.1 GCA_005877705.1 Gammaproteobacteria bacterium | reverse complement strand
TGGCTCGGCGTGTCGTCCAGGCTGGCGATCAGGCCAAAGCCGCAGCTGTCGCGCTCGTAGGCGTCCTTGTAGAGTCCCTGGGTGGCGGGATGCATCATCGTGGCCTCGGTTTGAGTTCAAGGCTTAAGGGCGCAGTCGCCCCGCGCCGCAGGCGCAACCGCCTGCAACGGCTCGCTCGGCAAATCTTGCGGTCAGGAGGCCCGCGGGGACTTCAACGCTGTGGATCCCGTGCGTCAGTCGCCTGTCTACACCATCACTATGCCCCGATAATACCGGCCCGAGAGGGGCTTTCAAGCGCTGTTTGCGCGGCGCTCTATTGCATCGAGGGGCGCCTTACCTCAACATGCGCGCCGCGTGTGCGGTGCCGCTCGCGGCGCCGTTGAGCTGTCAGCCGGCCCGGAGGGATCGCTAAGGAACAATGAAGAAGCGCAAAGTGTCGACCGAGAACGACCCTGGGCCCCGTCTTCAACGCGTCAATCAGTACCTGGAGAAGAATTTCCCCGACTTCTTCGCCGAAGCCCGCTTCCAGGTCGGGGACGATGATTACTTCCTCTACGCCCGCTTCGGCCAGTACCTCGCCCGGACCATCGAACAGAACCGGGCTTCCCGAGACAAGATCAACCGCGGTTTCACTGTCTTGAACAAGATGGCGCGCGTATCGGCCCGGCACCCGCGCATCCGCCAGATGCTCGTCTCCGGCCCCCTCGAGTACATCGTGGATGCTCCCAAGGCCCGCGCCCTCGCCCGCAAGCGGCTCTCGGCGGTCGCACAGGGCTATTTGGAGAGTCTGTGCGAGTGAGGCTCAGCGCGGCTCGCGCGGCGTGAGCTCGACCTTCAGGCTCTGGGTGCGCCGGACGATGTGCAGCGTGAGCCGCGTCCCGACCGGCCACCGGCTCAAGTGCCGGTGCAGCGCGTCGATACCGTCTACGGGCATGTCGTTCACGCCGACGATCAGGTCGCCAGGGCGCACGTCGCTTTCGGCAGCCGGCCCCTGCTCTTCCCGGCCCGTGATTTCGACTGCGCGCGTGACCGTCAAGCCAAGAGCACGAACCAGCCTCAAATCCAGAGGCCGGTCGCGAACCGCAACACCGAGATACGCGCGGCGCACACGCCCTTGCGTGAGAATCTCCGTGAGCACCCATTGTGCGGTCGTGGCGGGCACGGCGAAACCGATCCCCTGCGCCATGGCGATGATGGCCGTATTGATGCCGACGACTCGACCGTGCGCATCGACCAGCGGACCGCCCGAATTGCCCGGGTTCAGCGCGGCAGTGTGTTGGACGACTCCTTCGATCAGGCGTCCGTACCGGCTTCGCAGGGAGCGCCCCAATGCGCTCACCACGCCGGCGGAGACGGTTGACTCGAACCCGAGCGGGTTGCCCACGGCGACGACGAGCTGACCCACACGCAGCGGCCGCGTGTCGGCAAGCTGAGCGTACGGAAGGGCTCCCGCCTGAGCACGCAGTACCGCGAGATCGGTCGCGGGATCGCGGCCCACTACAACGGCCGCTACGCTGCGCCCATCGACGAACGCGACCCGCGCATTCTCGACAGGTTGTACTACGTGCTCGTTCGTCAACACGTAGCCGTCGGGCGTGACGACAACGCCCGAGCCCGCTCCACCGCTCGCGCGCGCCACCTCCCCGGCGCCGCCGACATAGATGCTGACGACCGCCGGGCCAACCTGCTCGACCGCGCCGACGACCGCCTTCGAATAGGCATCCAGCGCCTCATCGGCCGCGTCGGCCCCCGCCGCCTCTGCAGGGTATTCGTTCAGCATGCCGCACAGGCATGGGGACCGGTGGAGCAAAACTCAAGTACGCCCATCCGGGGCGCGATTCCTGCCAGAATCCGCCAACAGGCCGCCGCCTGTCATGGCCCTCCGACGCCCCCATGATCTCACTCACGCAAACTGCCATCCTGCTCGCCGCCGCCGTCATCGCGGTGTCGCTATTCCGCTTGCTGCGCCTCAGCTCCATCCTGGGATACGTGGCGGCCGGCCTGGTCATCGGACCGTGGGGGCTCGGCCTCATCGGCGACGTCGGGCACGTCATGCAGGTGGCGGAATTCGGCGTGGTGCTGCTGCTGTTCATCATCGGCCTCGAGCTGCAGCCGACTCGCCTGTGGGTCATGAGGCGGCTCGTCTTCGGGATGGGCGCGGCTCAGGTGGCGCTCTGCACGGCGCTCCTCGGCGGCGCCGGCTGGCTCATCGGGCTGCCGCCGACCGCGGCGTTCATCGTCGGCTTCGGACTGTCGCTGTCCTCCACGCCGCTCGTGCTTCAGGTGTTGGCCGAGCGCGGTCAGCTCAAAACGCAGCACGGCCGCTCGGCGTTCGGCATCCTGCTGTTCCAGGATCTGGCGGTGCTGCCGGTGCTGGCCGTCCTGCCGCTCATCTCGCCGCTGTCTACAACTCAATCGCCAGGGGGCCCGTGGTGGGTGAACCTGTTCAAACTGCTGGTGGTGATCGCGGTGGTCATCATCGGCGGGGGGCGGCTGCTGCTGCGGCCCGCGTTACGCATCGTCGCGCGCGTGCGGGTCGCAGAGGTATTTACGGCAGCAGCGCTGCTCACGGTCATCGCAACCGCGCTGCTCGCCAATCAGGCCGGCTTGTCGATGTCGCTGGGCGCCTTTCTGGCCGGCGTGCTGCTGGCGGACAGCGAGTTCCGGCACGAGCTCGAGGCGGACCTCGAGCCGTTCAAGGGCCTGCTGCTCGGCTTGTTCTTCATCGCCGTCGGCATGTCCGCCAATCTCGGCCTGCTCATCTCGCAGCCGCTCACGGTGATCGGGCTCACGGCGGGATTTTTCGCGATCAAGCTCATCGCGGTCGCCGTGCTCGCGCGCGTGACGCAACACGGGGGACAGGCGGCGTGGCGTCTCGGGTTCTCGCTGCCGGCCGGAGGCGAGTTTGCATTCGTGCTGTTCACGCTCGCGGCGCGTCAGCACATCCTCGACAGCCAGACGTCCGATCTGCTTATCCTGGCGGTGACGTTGTCGATGATGCTCGGACCGCTGCTGTTGATGCTGCACGAGACGCTCCTGACCCGTTGGCGCGCCCCCGCCGAACAGCGTTACGACGACATCCGCGAGCGCGATATCCCCGTGATCATCGCCGGCTTCGGCCGCTTCGGGCAGATCGTGGGGCGCATCCTGCGGGTGAAGCGCATCCCGTTCACGGCGCTCGACAGCAACCAGACCCACGTCGACTTCGTACGCAAGTTCGGCAACAAGGTGTATTACGGAGATGCGTCGCGCCTCGATCTGCTGCGCGCCGCGGGCGCGGAGACGGCCAAGATCTTCGTGCTCGCGATCGATGACGTCGAGCCATCCAACCGAACCGCGCAGCTGGTGCGCGCCCAGTTCCCGCACCTGAAAGTCTTCGCCAGGGCGCGAAACCGTCAACACGCATTTGCGCTGATGGACGCCGGCGTGCGCAACATCATCCGTGAGACCTATGCATCGAGTCTCGAGATGGCGGCATCGGTGCTCGAAGCCCTCGGCACAGCTCCGGCTGCGGTCCGCGACATCGTGCGCAAGTTCCGGCAGCACGACGAGGCGACACTGGCCGCGCAATACGAGGTCAAGGAGGATGAGACGAAGTTCGCGGCGGCCGCGCGCGAAGCCGCCCAGCAGCTCGAGAAGCTGTTCGAGGCGGACGAGGGCAAGCCCGGCTAAACACCACCCCAGGAAATCGAGCTTGACTCAACCCCTGAGCAACACCCCGTGGCCGGGCCCCACGAAATTGACCGTCTTGTTGCAACGGTGCGTCTCGCGGCCGGGGCAGAGGTCAATTTCGTGGGCGGCGATCAAGACGCTCGATTTCCCGGGGCCCCCGGTTCGCCGAGACGATCGCTGTGGATGAGGCGCGTCAGGTGCGGCAGTTCTGGTTCGGCGCGCTGCCGATGTCGGCGCAGGAGCTGCAGCGGCGCGAGCAGCTGTGGTTCGCCGCCGGCCCGCCGGAGTTGCGCCGCCAGTGTGACGAGCTGATCGGCGCGCGCTTCGCAGGGATGATCGAGCGGGCGGCGCGCGGCGAACTCGCGAGCTGGGCCGACAGCCCGCGCCGCCGTCTGAGCCTGCTCATTCTGCTCGACCAGTTCCCGCGCAACATCTATCGAGGCACGGCGCGTGCCTTCGCCCACGACAGCCAGGCACTGGGCCTGGCATTGTCGGGCATGCAGTCCGCCGCCGATGGCGCCCTCGATGTCGTCGAGCGGATCTTCTTCTACATGCCGCTGCAGCATGCGGAAGCCCGCGAGGTACAGGATGAATCGGTTGCCGCCTATCGCCGGCTCCTGACGGAAGCGCCGCCGGAGCTGCGGGGGGCATTCGAGAGCGCGCTGCAATCGGCGCAGCTGCACCGTTCGCTCATCGAGCAATTCGGGCGCTTTCCGCACCGCAATCGGGCGCTCGGGCGTAGCGCTACGCCCGCTGAGGAGACCTGGCTGCGAGAGCACCCCCGGAGTCTCGGGCAGTGACCTCAGCGATCCACTCTGCTCACTCGTGCGCGAGCCGCTCGAGTCTTCTCACCCGCCGCTCGAGCTCACGCTGTCTCTCGAGGAGCTCCACGGCGAGCGCGGCGCCGCAGACATTCACGCCCAGATCGTGCATCAGCCTTCCAGCCGTGCGCAGCAGCGGTAGAGCGGTCGCCGGAAACTGCCACTCTTCGGGCGAGTAGCCGCGCGGAGCGATCACTCCAAGCTCGGCGAGCTCCGCCAGGACGGTAACATCCATCCGGCAGAGCCTGCAGAGCTCGGCGACGGCGATCCAGTCACCCTCGCCGAGCGGATGCGCCTCCAGCAGATCTGTCGCATCCGGCATGGTCTCACCTCCCCAGCTCAGCGCGCGGATCGAACGGCAGCTTGCGGCGCATCTCCTCGTACAACGCCCGCCCTTCCGGGGTGTTCGCCGGCGGCAGTACGACTTTGAGCTGTACGTACTGATCCCCCGGCGGCTGTCCGGGCAGCCCGCGTCCGCGCAAGCGCAGTTTCTGACCGGACTGAGCTCCAGGGGGAATATGCATCTCGACGGGGCCGCCCAAGGTCGGCACCGTGACGCCCGCGCCGAGCGCGGCTTCCCACGGAGCTACCGGTAGCGTGACCGTTACGTCACGGCCGTCGAGCTGATACAGCGCGTGCGGGCGGACATGCACTTCGAGATACAGATCGCCAGGCCGCCCGCCCGGGGCTGGCTCACCCTGGCCTGCCAGACGGATCAATTGCCCGTCGGCCACTCCGGCAGGAATGCTGACCCGCACCGTGTGGCTGCGTAACTCGAGCGTGCCGTCGGGCTTGACCTCGGGGCGCTTCAGCTCGAGCGTGCGCGTCGTGCCACGGAATGCCTCTTCCAGATCTATATCGACACGCGCGTGATGGTCCCGCCCTGCGCGCCGGCCTGCGGAGGCGAACGGTCCGCCACCGCCGAACAGCGAGGAGAAGAAATCACTGAAGCCTTCGGTCTCCAGATCCTCTTGGCCGCGGCTGTCCTGGTACCTCGCCCTGGAGCGCGGGCCGCCACGGAACTCGAAGCCGCTGCCCCAGTCCGGCGGTGGCCGGAACTGCTGGCCGGACTGCCAGTCGCTGCCGAGCTGATCGTAGGCGGCGCGCTTCTCCGGGTCCTTGAGCACCTCATAAGCCTCCTGCACTTCCTTGAACTTGGCTTCAGCATTCGGCTCCTTGCTGACGTCCGGATGGTATTTGCGGGCGAGCCGCCGGTAGACCTTCTTGATCTCATCCGCGCTGGCCGTGCGCTGCACGCCCAGAATCTTGTAATAGTCCCGGTATTCCATGAGGCCCTTTATTCATTGGCTGAAATGGCCTGCGGCCATCTCAGCGAGCGCGCCTACTGACTCATTCGCCCACGCCGGCAAAAGACGTGACCTTTGCCGGCGAACAGCATGCCGGTTCCGGCTGCGGCCGCTCGCCGTCTGTCGAAAGCAGCCTACGGCCCTTTCGACGCGCGAGCAAAAGACGCGACTTTTGCTCGCTCGGCGGCCAGCCCAATCGCCAAGCATGCCGGTTCCTCGCGGCGAGATGGGGACGGGGTGCGTGGCACGCAAGAGCCGCGAGGAGCTAAGGGAGGTTGAAACTTTCCGGGCCGACCCCAGATCCCAAGGCAGCCAACCGCGTGAGCTCGAGCCGCCGCATGAACGCCCCGACCACTGCCGCTTCGGATTCTATTCTTACCGCCTGCCCGCAGTGTCACACGATTGTGCGCGTGCCCGAGGTGCGTACGGATGAGCATCCGAAGTGCCCGCGCTGCAAGTCGCCGCTGCTCACCGGCGAGCAGGTCGCGTTGGACGCGGCCACCTTCGCGACGCATGTGGAGCGGAGCACTATGCCGGTGTTGGTCGACTTCTGGGCTCCGTGGTGCGGCCCCTGCAGGATG
>VBNY01000488.1:2118-3415 GCA_005877705.1 Gammaproteobacteria bacterium | reverse complement strand
TAGCGCTGGCGCCGGGCATGGGGCTGAACGCCTACTTCACTTACACCGTCGTCAAGGGCATGGGCCTGCCCTGGCAGACCGCGCTCGGGTGCGTATTCCTGTCGGGCACCGCTTTCCTGCTCCTGACCGTCTCCGGCGTCCGGCAACTGATCGTCAGCGCCGTGCCGCGATCACTGTTCGCTGCGGTAGCCGGCGGGGTGGGCCTGTTCATCGCCTTCATCGGCTTGGCGGATGCCGGCATCATCGTCGCCAAGCCTGGCACGATGGTGGGCCTCGGGAGCCTCACCACGCCGACGGCCGCTATCGCTGTGCTGGGACTGTTCTTGATCTCGGTCCTGCAGGCACGCGCGGTCAAAGGCTCGGTGCTGCTCGGGATCCTGCTGACCGCGGCCATCGCCTGGGTGTTCGGTCTCGCCCACTTCGCCCCCGGAGCCTATAGCCTGGGCGACCTGTCGGCGACGGCGTTCAAGCTCGACATCGGGCAAGCGCTGAACCTGCAAAGCGGCCTCGGACTGTCGCTGCTCGAGATCGTGTTCGTCTTCTTGTTCGTCGACATGTTCGACAACATCGGTACCCTGGTGGCGGTCACCAAGCGAGCGGGGCTGATCGCGCCGGACGGATCGATCCCGAGACTGAACCGGATCCTGCTGTCCGACTCTGCGGCGATGCTCCTCGGTGCGCTCGCGGGCACCAGCCCGGTCACGAGTTACATCGAGAGCGCTGCGGGTGTCGCCGTGGGCGGGCGTACCGGCCTCACCAGTGTCGTGGTCTGGATCCTGTTTCTGTGTACCCTGTTCTTCGCGCCGCTGGTGCAGGCCATCCCCACGGCTGCCACCGCGCCGGCGCTGGTCCTGGTCGGCGCCCTGATGATGGGGGCGCTCGCCGAAGTCGACTGGGGCGACCCGGGCGCGGCCATCCCCGCCTTTCTGACGGTGATCATGATCCCCTTGAGTTACTCGATCGCCAATGGCCTGGCATTCGGCATCACCAGCCATGCCGTGCTGAAACTGGTCCGCGGACAGGCGCGGCCAGGCGACTGGCTGGTGTACCTGCTGGCTGCCCTATGCATCGCGCGCTTCATCTATCTGGCGTAACTCACAATCGTACGGGCGCAGACATGGAACGCGCCTTAGCGAGAGCGGCCTGCCTGCTGTGCGCGGCGGCGCTGACCCTTGGCCGAGTGGAGCCGATGAGCGCCGCTACTACGGCCCAGCGCCCACAGCCTGTCATCATCGACACAGACATCGGTGACGACATCGATGATGCGTTCGCAGTAGCGCTCGCTCTTGGGGATCCC
>VBNY01000488.1:0-2093 GCA_005877705.1 Gammaproteobacteria bacterium | reverse complement strand
GGCCGCCAGGACGTGGTGGTCGCCCAGGGGCCGACAACGGCGAACACGGTGCCGTTCACCCAAAGGAAGTGGGCCATCGGCGCCGCCGACACGACGCCGGCACCAGATGCGATCGAGTTCATACGCGAGCAGGCACGCAACCGACCCGGAGAAATCACACTCATCGCCCTCGCGCCGTTGAGTAACATCGAGGCCTTGCAACGGCGCGACCCCGAGGCGCTCCACAAGCTCAAGCAGGTCGTGCTGATGGGCGGGTCGATTTATGCCGGCTACAACCAAGGTGGCGCGCTGCCCAACGCTCGACCGAGCGCCGAATACAACGTCGCCTCAGCTCCGCAGGGACTCGCCCTGCTGCTCGAATCGCGAGTCCCGGTCAAGATGTTTCCGCTGGATTCGACGCAGGTCAAATTCGATGAAGTCCGCCGCGATCGGCTGTTTGCGTACGGTTCGCCGGCCTCCGATGCGCTTGCGCTGCTGTATCACCAGTGGCGGCTCTTCAACAGCTGGGGCCAGATCACGCCGACGCTGTTCGATGTGGTACCGGTCGTCTGGATGTTGCAGCCATCGGCGTGCCCGCTGACACGCAGCCGGCGACGGGCGAACCAAACGTCGCCGTCTGCCTATCCGTCGATGAAAATGCCGCGCAGCGGCTGATCATTGACACCCTGGCGCCCGCGCCCCGCGGGACTGCGGAATGAAGCCGTTGCTCTCGACGAGAGATCGGGTCGCCATATCCGCCCTGGCGCTGCTCGCGCCCACCGCGCCTCAGATCGTAGCGAAGCCGCCACCGGATCTCGTCGTGCAGACGACCGCCGGATCGATAGCCGGGGCGAGCGGGGACATCATGGCATTCAAAGGCATCCCCTACGCCGCTGCGCCCGTCGGACCTCTGCGCTGGCAACCTCCGCGGCCTCCGGTCCCCTGGACTGGCGTGCGCGACGCAACCCATTTTGGCGCTGATTGCATGCAGACGCCCTACGTCATTTCCACGGGGCAGAAGACCAGTGAGGACTGTCTGACGGTCAGCGTCTGGACCGCCGCTCCCCGCCGCAACGCGCGTCTACCCGTGATGGTATTCATCTACGGCGGCGCGTTCATCGGCGGCTCATCCGCCTACCCGCTGTATGACGGGGCGAAGTTGGCCGCCGAAGGAGTCGTCGTCGTCGGCTTCAACTACCGTGTCGGGATCTTTGGGTTCCCCGCGCACCCGATGTTGTCGGCCGAGTCCCCCGAGCACGCCTCCGGCAACTATGGTCTGCTGGACCAGATCGCGGCCCTCAAGTGGGTCAAGACCAACATCGCCGCCTTCGGCGGAGATCCGGACCACGTGACCGTGTTCGGGGAGTCGGCGGGCGCGGTCTCGATCGCGATCCTGATGGCCTCGCCTCGGGCGAAAGGCTTGTTCAAGCAAGCAATATTGCAGAGCCCGGTGGTACCGCCGTTGGCCCGGCTCGCGGCCGCCGAGCAACGAGGGGCCGAGCTCGATAAGGACCTCGCCGCACTGCGCCAGCGCAGCGCCGAACAGCTGCTCGCGCACAACGGCGACTTCTTCCCGCCTTCTCCCCGCAACCTGCTGCCGGCTGCATTTCCCGCGCCGATCGTCGATGGCTATGTAGTGCCGACTCAACCGCGCGCGGCCTTTCGGGCCGGCGCCGTGAATGCCGTCCCGACCATTGTCGGCCTGAATGCAGAGGAAGGCAGGATGTTCCGCGATGACAGGAATCCCGTTTCCGTCGCGAGCTATCAAACATGGGTCCAGGAGAAGTTCGGCCCGCTTGCGGCCGGCATTCTGCGCCTCAATCCTGCCCCGACGGATGCGGCCGCCGCAGCCGCGATCACGGCAATCGTAGGCGATGCGATGTTTGGTGAGAGTACGCGGCTGATTGCACGCGGGATCTCACAGCGTCAGCGAAAAACATTCGTCTACGTGTTCACTCGCGGCGTCGCGGGCGGCCCACAGCCGGCAACGCATTCCGAGGAATTGCCGTTCGTGTTCGGTTCGCTCGCACAGCCGAGTTTCATCAAACACCCGGCGCCGGATGCGACGGACTGGCAGTTGTCCGCGCTGCTGATGCGCACCTGGGTCCGCTTTG
>VBNY01000014.1 GCA_005877705.1 Gammaproteobacteria bacterium | reverse complement strand
AGGCGGCATCCGCTCCTATGAGATCGTCGCCGTGCGATTCGAGTGAGGCCGTGCGCCTCCCGGCGCTCACGCGTCGGGGATGAGGATGCGCGGCAGGTCCGCGCGCGGACGGTAGAGCACGGCCACATTGCCGATCCGGTGCACGAGCGCACTGCCGGTGCGTTCAGCGAGCGCGGCGAACAGGGTATCGCGCGCTTCGCGGTCGCCGCCGCCCGTTTTGACTTTGATGAGCTCGTGATCGTGCAGCGCGCGGGCCGTCTCTGCGGCGAGGGCCTCGGTCAGTCCGGCGCTGCCGACGCGAATCACTGGTTTGAGCTCGTGCGCGACGCCGCGCAGATATCTGCACTGCTTCTCCGAGAGCTCGGGAGGTGCGGACGGGGCGCGGGTCGGCGCCGCGGGCGTTCGGGTCCCGGGTTCAGGTTTTTTCACCATGCGATTGTACAAGTACCGTAACCAACGCCAGAACCGGCGTGCCAATCGAAAATCATGAGCCGGCGTTCGAAAAGCAGCGGCCGATGGCTGCAGGAGCATTTCACGGATCCGTTCGTGCAGCGGGCACGGACCGAGGGCTGGCGCTCGCGAGCCGTGTTCAAGCTGGAGGAGATCGATCGGCGCGAGAAGCTGCTCAAGCCCGGCCAGCTGTGCCTCGATCTCGGAGCGGCGCCTGGCGCCTGGAGCCAGTACGCGCGCCGCAGAGTGGGTCGCACAGGGCGGGTGGTCGCGACCGACATGCTGCCGATGGAGGCGCTGGAGGGCGTGGAGTTCATCCAGGGCGACTTGCGCGAGGAGCAGGTCGCCAACCTGATCCTGGCGCTGCTGCCGCAGCGGCCGGTCGACGTTGTGCTTTCCGACATGGCGCCGAATCTCAGCGGCCTGGATGTCATCGACCAACCGCGATCCGCATACCTCGCCGAGCTGGCGCTAGATATGTCCGAGCGGGTCTTGAAGCGCGGCGGCAGCGCCCTGATCAAGGTCTTCCAGGGGGCCGGGTTCCAGGAGCTGGTGAGCAGCGCGCGTGGCAGGTTTGCCAAGGTGAAGCTGGCCAAGCCGACGGCATCGCGGGCCCGCAGCCCCGAGATGTATTTGCTGGCTAAGGACTTTCTCTTGGTGTAGCGTGACTCGAAGCGTGCCTCACCGCCCCTTCAACAGAGGTCAAACCCTTTGAATGACTTGACAAAAAACATCCTACTCTGGGTGGTCATCGTGCTCGTGCTGCTGGCGGTCTTCAGCCGCTACATGCCGACCGGAGGCCAGCCCGAAGAGGTGAGGTATTCGACATTCCTCGATGACGTCAAGGCGAACCGTGTGGACTCCGTGGTGCTGCAGGGCGACATGATCTACGGGTCGCGCAAGGACAAGACGCAATTCAAGGCGTTCAATCCGGAAACGGACTACACCGCGTTGATTGGCGCGTTGCAGAAGGCGAACGTCGCGATCGAGGGCCGGCCGCCGAAGCAGCCGAACTTCCTCGGCCAGCTGCTGCTGCAGCTTGCGCCGGCGCTGCTGTTGATATTGGTGTTCGTGTACATGCTGCGGCAGATGCAGGGAGCCTCGGGCGGCCGCGGGGCGATGTCCTTCGGCAAGAGCCGGGCGCGCCTGCTGGGCGAGGACCAGGTCAACGTCACGTTCGCCGACGTCGCCGGCGTCGACGAGGCCAAGCAGGAAGTGGCCGAGATCGTCGACTTCCTGAAGGATCCGGGCAAGTTCCAGAAGCTCGGCGGCAAGATCCCCAAGGGCGTCCTCATGGTGGGCTCGCCCGGCACCGGCAAGACACTGCTCGCCCGCGCGATCGCGGGGGAGGCGAAGGTTCCGTTCTTCACGATCTCGGGCTCCGACTTCGTCGAGATGTTCGTCGGCGTGGGCGCCTCGCGCGTGCGCGACATGTTCGAGCAGGCGAAGAAGCACGCGCCCTGCATCATCTTCATCGACGAGATCGATGCGGTCGGCCGGCACCGCGGCGCGGGACTCGGCGGCGGTCATGACGAGCGTGAGCAGACGCTGAACCAGCTGCTGGTCGAGATGGACGGCTTCGAGGGCAACGAAGGCATCATCGTCATCGCCGCCACGAACCGGCCGGACGTGCTGGATCCGGCGCTGCTGCGGCCGGGCCGCTTCGACCGTCAGGTCGTGGTGCCGCTGCCCGATGTGCGCGGCCGTGAGCAGATCCTCCGGGTCCACATGCGCCGTGTGCCGCTGGCCGACGATGTGAAGCCTGGGCTGATAGCGCGGGGCACGCCGGGCTTCTCGGGCGCGGATCTCGCCAACCTGGTGAACGAGGCGGCGCTGTTCGCCGCGCGCGCCAACAAGCGCATCGTCGGCATGGAGGAGTTCGAGCGCGCCAAGGACAAGATCATGATGGGCGCGGAGCGGCGCTCCATGGTCATGAGCGAAGCCGAGAAGCGGATGACGGCCTATCACGAGGCCGGTCACGCGATCGTCGGCATGACGGTTCCCGAGCACGACCCCGTATACAAGGTCACGATCATCCCGCGCGGCCGGGCGCTGGGGGTCACGCAGTTCCTGCCGGAACAGGATCGCTACAGCTTCTCCAAGCGCCGCATCGAGAGCGCCATTACCACGCTGTTCGGCGGGCGCATCGCCGAAGAGCTGATCTTCGGGCCGGAGTCGGTCACCACCGGGGCCTCGAACGACATCGAGCGCGCGACCGAGCTCGCGCGCAACATGGTCACGAAGTGGGGCCTGTCGGACAAGCTGGGCCCGCTGACGTATTCCGAGGAGACCGGCGAGGTGTTCCTCGGGCGCAGCGTCACCCAACACAAGCAGGTCTCCGACGTCACCGCGCACGCCATCGATGAGGAAGTGCGCCGCGTCATCCAGAGCAACTTTCAGCGGGCGCGGCAGATTCTCACCAGCTCGCTCGACAAGCTGCACCTGATGGCCGAGGCGCTCATGAAGTACGAGACCATCGATGAGGAGCAGCTGAAGGACATCATGGCGGGCAAGCCGCCGAAGCCGCCGAGCGGCTGGGACGACACCCTGTCCAACAAGCCGCCCAGCTCGCCAGCGCAAGCGGCGACGGGCGGACCGATCGGCTCGCCTGCGGGACAGCACTGAAGAGCAGCCGAGGAATTGCACCCACGCGCCGGATGGGCTTACCGCCGGTAATGTTTGTACGCTGCGGCGAGCAGACGCTTGATCTGTCCGAGCCGCGCGTCATGGGCGTCCTCAACGTCACCCCCGACTCCTTCTCCGACGGCGGCCGCTTCGTGTCGCCGCAGGCCGCGCTCGAGCACGGCCTGCGCATGGTCGAGGAGGGAGCCGCGATCATCGATGTTGGCGGCGAGTCCACCCGACCGGGCGCGCAGCCCGTGTCCGCCGACGAGGAGCTGCGGCGCGTCCTGCCGGTCATCGAACAGCTCCACCAGGCCACTCGCGCTGTCATCTCCATCGATACCAGCAAGCCGCAAGTCATGCGGGCGGCGGCGGCGGCGGGCGCCGGATTCATCAATGACGTGCGCGCCCTGCGGGAGCCCGGCGCAATGGAAGCGGCGGTCGCCAGCGAGTGCGCGGTGTGCCTCATGCACATGCAAGGCGAGCCACGCACGATGCAGGAGGCGCCCAGCTATCGCGACGTCGTGCAGGAGGTGAGGGCATTCCTCGAGGACCGGGTACAGAGTTGCCGCGCCTCCGGGCTCGCGCCTGAGCGCATCGCCATCGACCCCGGTTTTGGCTTCGGCAAGACGCTGGAGCACAATCTCGAGCTGTTGCAGCGGCTCGCAGAGCTCACCCGAGGCGGTCTGCCGGTG
Source organism: Gammaproteobacteria bacterium (assembly GCA_005877705.1). GTDB lineage: Bacteria > Pseudomonadota > Gammaproteobacteria > Steroidobacterales > Steroidobacteraceae > 13-2-20CM-66-19. Next base: position 4,611 of record VBNY01000014.1, on the reverse strand, counting down.
TTGGTGGGATTGTCGCGCAAGTCGATCGTAGGCAAACTCACGGGCCGTCCGGCCGGTGAGCGCCTCCACGGCAGCGTGGCGCTCGCCGTCATTGCGGCGCTGAACGGTGCGCGCATCATTCGAGCGCACGATGTCGCGGAGACGGTGGATGCGCTGAAGACGGTCGCGGCCGTGCGTGGCGGGCGCGAAGGAGGGTGAGCAGTTGCAACGGCGATACTTCGGTACTGACGGCGTTCGCGGACGGGTAGGCGAGCACCCGATGACGGTGGACTTCGCGCTGAACCTCGCAAGCGCGGCGGCCCGGGTGCTTGCGCCCAACGGCGGCACGGTGCTGATCGGCAAGGACACGCGCGTGTCCGGCTACATGTTCGAGTCCGCACTGGAGGCGGGGTTCGTCGCGGCCGGCGTCAACGCCATGCTCATCGGCCCGTTGCCGACCCCCGGTATCGCCTACATGACCCGCCGGTTCAACTGCGATTTCGGCGTTGTCATCAGCGCCTCACACAACCTCTACGACGACAACGGCATCAAATTCTTCGACGCGACCGGAGGGAAACTCTCCGATGAGCTCGAGGAGCGCATCGAGACCGAGCTGGCGCAGGCGCCCGTTACGCGCACTTCGCGCAATCTCGGGCGCGCTACGCGCGTCGACAGATCGCGTACCCACTACCAGGATTTTTGCGCCTCCACGCTCCCCGCGGGCCTCGATCTCGCCGGGCTCAAGATCGTGATCGACTGCGCCAACGGCGCCGCCTACAAGGTCGGGCCGCGGGTGCTCGCCGATCTCGGCGCCGAGATCGTGCCGATAGGCTGCTCGCCGAACGGCCGCAACATCAATGACGGCTGCGGCTCGTTGGCTCCCGATCTGCTGCAGCTCACCGTCCCCGGCGTGCGCGCCAACGTCGGGCTTGCGCTGGACGGGGATGGGGACCGCCTCGTCATGGTCGATGACCTCGGCCGCATCGTCGACGGGGATCAGCTCCTGTACGTCATCGCGCGCGCGCGCAAGGACGCCGGAACTCTTCGCGGCCCGGTGGTCGGCACGGTGATGAGCAATCTCGGTCTCGAGGTCGCGCTGCGCGACAGCGGTATCGCGTTTCAGCGCGCGCCGGTCGGCGACCGTTATGTCCTCGCGCTGTTGCGCGAAACCGGCGGAATCCTCGGCGGGGAGACTTCGGGGCACATTCTGTGTCTCGACAAGACCACGACGGGGGATGGACTGGTGAGCGCTCTGCAGGTGCTCGCAGTCATGAAGCAGACCGGACGCTCGCTCGCCGAGCTCGCCTCGGGGATGCAGAAATTTCCGCAAGTGCTGCTCAACGTGAAGGTCGCAAAGCGCTTCGATCCCGCGTCCGTGCCGTCCGTGCAGGACGCGGTTTCCCGCATCGAGAAGCGCATGGCGGGCGCGGGCCGGGTCGTGTTGCGAGCGTCGGGCACGGAGCCCGTGATCCGGGTCATGGTCGAGGGCCGGGACGAAGGCGCCACCCGCTCCGCGGCGACGGAGCTGGCCGAAGTCGTCAAGACCGCTGCCGGCTAAAGGCGAGCCTGATTGCGCCACAGGGGGCGCATCGCTATCATCCCGCGCCCCCGCCCGTTAACCACCCCAGGAAATTGAGCTTTACACGACGAACGACGCGGGCCGACGATCAAGATGCTCAATTTCCCGGGGGACCCCGGTAAGAGGTTGATTCATGCGCCTGCCCATTGTCGCGGGAAACTGGAAAATGCACGGCTCGCGCCCCGAGAATGCGCGGCTCATCGAGGAGCTCGTGGCGCAGTACCCGGCCGACCCGGGTGCCGACTGCGTCGTGTGTCCGCCGTTCGTCTACCTCCAGGAGGTCGGGCGCATGTTGCGGGACACAGCGCTCGGCCTCGGTGGCCAGGACGTATGTGCCGACACGCACGGCGCGTTCACCAGTGAAGTCTCCGCCGCGATGCTGAAGGATGTCGGTTGCGAGTACGTGATCGTCGGACACTCGGAGCGGCGGCTGCTGTATCGCGAGACCGACCAACTGATCGCCCGCAAGTTCGCCGCGGCGCACGCCAAGGCGCTGCTCCCGATTCTCTGCGTCGGTGAGCAAGCTTTGCGGCGCCGATGCGTTGGAACGCGGCGTCGTCGCCTACGAGCCGGTGTGGGCGATCGGCACGGGCCGTAATGCCTCACCCGAGCAGGCCCAGGAGGTCCACGCCTTCATTCGCGCCCGGATCGCGGCTCGGGATGCTAGAATTGGTGCCGCCACCCGTATTCTCTATGGCGGCAGCGTCAAGGCCGGTAACGCGGCCGAGCTGTTTGCAATGCCCGACGTTGACGGCGGCCTGATCGGTGGCGCTTCGCTCAAGGCGGATGAGTTTCTGGCGATCCTGGCCGCTACGCGCCCAGGAGATTGAGTATTTTCTATGCTGCGCACGATCTTGACTGTCGTTCAGGTGCTGTCGTCGGCGGCTATCGTCTTCCTCGTGCTGATTCAGCGCGGCAAGGGGGCCGATGCGGGCGCCGGCTTCGGCGCGGGGGCCTCCGGTACGGTCTTCGGCGCACGGGGCGCGCGTACGGCGCTGTCGCGCGCCACGGCCGTCTTCGCCGCGATCTTCATGATCAACAGCCTCGCGCTCGCCTACATGGGGACGCGGACAACCGCTGCGCCGAAGACGATTCTCGATGAGGTGAGCGAGAGCAAGACGTCGGCCCCGAGCCGCCCCGGTTCGAGCGGGCCCGTTCCCGCGCCCAGCACGGCGCCGCGCGCGCCGCAAAATCAGCCAGCGGCTCCGGCCACCCCCGCTCCGGCGCAGCCCCCGAATCCGGCGCAGCCCTCGAAGTGAGGGCGGAGGGATTGCGCATTGGAATTGCTGCCGACGTGGTGGAATTGGTAGACACACTAGCTTGAGGGGCTAGCGCCGCAAGGCGTGTCGGTTCGAGTCCGACCGTCGGCACCAAAACGCGTCATGCACTGCTACAATGCCCAGCTGCTATGACGGGGGCAGGTCGCGAGGCGATCTGCCTTTTTTACGCCCCGCGGCATACCCGTATGTTGACGAACTATCTGCCGATCCTGATCTTCCTGATCATCGCCACTGGCTTGGCGGCGCTGCTGCTGCTCTTGGGCAGCGGCTTCGGGCGTTATTTCTCCCGCTTCCACGACGATCGCGCCAAGCGGGCTCCCTACGAATGCGGCTTCGACGCGTTCGAGGACAGCCGCATGAAATTCGACGTGCGCTACTACCTCGTCGCCATCCTCTTTATCGTGTTCGATCTGGAGATCGCGTTCCTGTTTCCGTGGGCGGTGGCGCTCGGCAAGATCGGCCTCGCCGGGCTCGTCGCGATGGCAATCTTTCTCGCCATCCTGGTCGTAGGATTCATCTACGAGTGGAAGAAAGGGGCGCTCGAGTGGGACTAGAGCCGCCAGACGCGGAAGGCTTCGCGCAGCGCGGCTTCCTCACGACGCAGGTGGACAGCCTCGTCAACTGGGCGCGCACCGGCTCGCTCTGGCCGATGACGTATGCACGCCGGCGCCTCGCGTTACGACCTCGATCGCTTCGGGGTGGTGTTTCGCCCGAGCCCGCGGCAGTCGGACGTGATGATCGTGGCCGGCACGCTGGTCAACAAGATGGCCCCGGCGCTGCGCAGGGTGTACGACCAGATGGCCGAGCCGCGCTGGGTCATATCGATGGGATCGTGCGCCAACGGCGGCGGCTACTATCACTATTCCTACGCGGTCGTGCGTGGCTGTGATCGCATCGTGCCGGTCGACGTTTATGTGCCGGGCTGCCCGCCGACTGCGGAAGCGCTCGTCTACGGCATCATCCAGCTGCAGAAGAAGATCGAGCGCACTAGCACGATCAGACGGTAGATGAGCGAAGTGCTGCTGCACGAAAGAGACGCTTCACGGTGACCGAGCACATCAAGGCTCTGGCGCTTAAAGTCGACGCGCACCTGGGCGGTGGTGTGCGTCGCGTGTCGTCGCTCGCGGACGAGCTGGCCTACGAGGTCGAGGCTGCGGCGCTGCTGACGGTGTGCCGCACGTTGCGCGACGCCCCGGAGCTGAGGTTTGAGATGCTGATGGATCTCGCGGGCGTGGATTACCTGCATTACGGCCGCGACGAGTGGCAGACCAGCAGCGCCACCCACTCGGGTTTCAGCCGCGGCCGGGTCGCGCGCAGCGATGCGCCGGATCCCAACATGCCGGGGCGTTTCGCCGTGGCCTACAACCTGCTGTCGATCACGAACAATCAGCGGCTGCGGCTGCGGGCGCCGTGTCCGGACTCCCGGGAGCCGGTGGTCGATTCCGTCGTCGAGGTGTGGGCCGGCGCCAACTGGTTCGAGCGCGAGGCCTTCGATCTGTTCGGCATCCTCTTCAGGGGCCACCCCGACCTGCGCCGCATTCTCACCGACTACGGCTTCATCGGCCACCCGTTCCGCAAGGATTTCCCGCTCATCGGCAATGTCGAAGTGCAGTACGACCCCGACAAGAAGCGCGTCGTATACCAGCCGGTGAGCATCGTGCCGCGGGTGCTCGTGCCAAAGGTGATCCGCCACGATCACCGCTACGAGCCCGCGCTCAAGGACCCGCGCTGATGTCCACGAGCCCGCTGTCCGAGATCCGCAACTACACGATG
>VBNY01000013.1:6184-8370 GCA_005877705.1 Gammaproteobacteria bacterium | reverse complement strand
CCATTACCGTACGGCACGAGCGCGATTTCGGGGGTATTGCGAGAGCCTCCCCGTCTCGACACATCCGACCGCGCACGGTAGCTTGAGAGACGGCGAGCCCTGCCACCCTACCGGCGGCGCGCCCCCTATCATGTTGGATCTCGAAGAGATATTCGGCCACGCAGGGCCTCTGCACCGGGCGCTCCCGGACTTTAAAGTCCGCCACCAGCAGCTGCGCATGGCGGAGCGGGTCGCGGCCGCTCTCGAGCGCCGCGAGACCCTGGCGGTGGAAGCCGGCACCGGTACGGGCAAGACGTTCGCATATCTCGTTCCCGCCCTGCTGTCGGGTGCGCGGGTGCTGATTTCCACCGGCACGCGCACGCTGCAGGATCAGCTGTTCTCCAAGGACCTGCCGCTGGTCGGGGCAGCCTTGGGCAGGCCGGCGCGCGTCGCGCTGCTGAAGGGGCGCAGCAATTACCTGTGTCGCTATCGGCTGGCGCGCGTGGGTGGCGTTGGTGAGCAGCTGTCCTTGGACCACAGCGGCGCCGGGAACCCCGTGCCTGAGGGCATGCTGGCACGCATCGAGCGCTGGGCGCGCACGACGCGCAGGGGGGATCTTGCCGAGGTGGCCGGCCTGTCAGATTCCAACCCGGTCTGGCCGCACATCACTTCCACTCGTGACAACTGCCTCGGTGCGCGTTGCCCGGAGCTGGCACGCTGTCACGTCGCGCTCGCCCGGCGCGAGGCGCTCGACGCTGACGTCGTCATTGTCAATCATCACCTGCTGCTTGCGGATCTCGCCCTCAAGGAGGACGGCTTCGGGGACATTCTGGGGTCCGCCGATGCGGTCATTCTTGACGAGGCCCACCAGATCCCGGACCTCGTGACGCAGTTCTTCGGTGCCAACGTGAGCAGCCGGCAGCTCGAGCTGCTCTTGAAGGAAGCACAGCTCGAGGCGACCGCACAGGTAGCTCACGCGTCCCCGGATAGTGAAGCAGGTGCGACGGCCGCCAGGATCACCGAGCTCGTGCGCGCCGTTGAACAAAGTGTGCACCATCTGTCGTCGTCTTTGCCGACCAGGGCCGGACGCGCGGCCTGGCGGGAGATAGGTGCGTCGCTCAGCGCCTCGGTGGACGAACTCGCGCACTCGCTGCACAACTTGCGTGTGAAGCTGGCAAGCCTCGACGGCGATAGTCCCCTTGCGCAGATCGGCGAGCGGGCGGGCGAGTTGGCGCTGCGACTCGAGCGAATCGCCGCCGTCGACGAGATGGAAGGCGCGCGCGCGGTGGAGATATCTCCCCGAGGGTTCGCGTTGAGCCTGATGCCGTTCGATGTCTCCGAACGCTTCCAGGCGCTGGTGCAGGCGCGCCGCTGCGCGTGGGTGTTCACATCGGCGACGCTTTCTCTCGGGGACGACTTCGGCCACTTCACCGGACGGCTCGGCTTGACCGACAGCCCAACGCTCAAGATTGCAAGCCCGTTCGATTTCGAGCGGCAGAGCCTGTTGTATCTACCCGCCGGAATGCCGGAGCCCGCCTCCGCCGGTTACCTGGTCGCGGTGATCGAGACTGCGCTCACCCTGATCGAGGCCGCGCGAGGGGGGGCGTTCGTGCTCTTCACGAGTCATCGGGCGCTGCGCCAGGGCGCGGAGTTGTTGCGCGCACGCTGGCTGGGCGCGACGCCGTACCGACTGTTCGTGCAAGGGGAAGCCCCGCGCGAGCGGCTGCTCGAGGAGTTCCGTGATGACGGCAATGCGGTGCTGCTCGGCACCACGAGCTTCTGGGAAGGCGTCGATGTGAAAGGCGAGGCCCTGCGGCTCGTCGTCATCGAAAAGCTGCCGTTTGCCTCGCCGGACGATCCGCTGGTGCGGGCGCGCATCGAGCACCTGCAGGCGACCGGCGGCAATGCGTTCCGCGATTACCAGCTGCCGGAGGCGGCGTTGGCGCTCAAGCAGGGAGTGGGGCGGCTGATCCGCAGCGAGGACGACTACGGCGCCGTGGTCGTCTGCGATCCGCGCATGGTCGCTCGCGGCTATGGCAAAGTCTTTCTGGCCGCGCTTCCCGAGATGACCGTCACGCGTGATTGCGAGGAAGCGCTGCGTTTCCTGCGAAAACACGCTCCGCGTCATCGCGCACCAGCGGTCGCCGCGGATTCGCCGTGAGGATTCTGGCTCTCAACACGGCCACGGAAAGCTGCTCGGTCGCGCT
>VBNY01000013.1:0-6177 GCA_005877705.1 Gammaproteobacteria bacterium | reverse complement strand
GCGCAGGAAATCGAGCTCGAGCGGGGTCACGCGGAGCGCATCCTGCTCATGATCGATGCAGTGCTCGCCGAGGCTGGCGTGAAGCTCGCCGGCCTCGATGCGATCGCCTTCGGCCGCGGTCCCGGCTCTTTCACGGGGGTGCGATTGGCGGCCAGCGTCACGCAGGGTCTCGCCTTCGGTGCCGGCCTCGGAGTGGTCCCGGTCTCCGATTTGCAAGCAGTTGCGCAGCGGGCGCTCGAGCTGAGCTCGACTATGAGCCGTGTGCTGGTGTGCAACGACGCGCGAATGGGCGAGGTGTACTGGGCGTGTTACGAGCGCGGCTTGGACGGGCTGGCGAGCGCCGTCGGCGAGGAGCGAGTCGGGAAGCCGGCGAGCGTCGTATTGCCCTCGGGCTGGTCCAGCGGTCTGAGCAGCGAGAGCTCTATCTATGCAGTAGGCCGCGGGTTTATGGCGCACCCCGAGCTGCGGTCCATCGTTTCCGGCGGATCGGCGGGGGTCTACGAGCCGTTGCTGCCCCGCGCCCTGGAAATTGCCCTGCTGGCCGCCCCGGAGGTGGCAAAGGGTCGGCTGGCGGGCCCTGAGGCGGCCCTTCCGGTCTACCTTCGGGACGACGTCGCCCGGGTTGCCCAGCCCAAGTCATTAAATTGACACACCGGGGCGCTGCGTCATGAATCTGCAACACAGTGCCTCTGTAATACTCGCGCCATGCGCACCTGCACACCATGCCCACGAAACAGGTATTGATCGTCGAGGATGAGCGGCCGATCCGCGAGATGATCGCATTCGGCCTGAAGCGGGCCGGATTCGAGGTTCGCGAGGCTGAGGATTGCCGCGCCGCCCGGGCAGCGCTCGCGGACCAGCGTCCGGATCTCGTGCTCATCGACTGGATGCTCCCCGACATGAGCGGGCTGGAGCTCACGCGCGCCCTCAAGCGCGACCGGGAGACGCGCGAGCTGCCGGTGATCATGCTGACGGCGCGCGCGGAAGAGGGCGACAAGGTTGCAGGTCTCGAGGGCGGCGCGGACGACTATGTCACCAAGCCGTTCTCGCCCCGCGAGCTGCTGGCGCGCATCAATGCGGTGCTGCGCCGGACGACCGCCAACGGCGTCGACGAGCTGATCGAATTCGAGGGGCTGGCGCTCGATCAGGCGAGCCACCGGGTCATGGTGGGCCCACGCACCGTCGCGCTCGGTCCGACCGAATACCGCATGCTCGAGTTCTTCATGACGCACCCGGAACGGGTCTACACGCGCGATCAGCTCCTCGACCGCATCTGGGGCGGAAACGTCTACGTCGAGGAGCGTACCATCGACGTGCACATCCGCCGCTTGCGCAAAGCGCTCGAGGAGTTCGGGTACGATCGATTCGTTCAAACCGTGCGCGGCTCCGGGTATCGCTTCTCCGCGCGCACGGTCTAGCGGCTCTCGGGAGTCGTAGGGCTCACTGACGCATGCAACCCGCGACGCAGGCATGGTGGTTCGCGGCGGGCCGACTGCTCGGCACGGTGCTGATCGGCTTCAGTGCCGGCTGGCTGCTCGGCAGCCCCTGGGGCGGGCTCGCCTGCGCGCTCGGATTGCACCTCGGCTGGCAGCTCGCCAACCTTTTCCGTCTGGAGTGGTGGTTGCGCCACCGCAGCTACGCGGAGCCGCCCGATGTCGGCGGCGTGTGGGGCGAGATCATTGCCCAGATCGTGCGCCTGCACCGGCGCAAACGCTTCCACAAGCAGCGCTTCGTGCAGCTCATGCGCCAGCTGCAGCACTCCACCGCCGCGCTGCCGAACGGGGTCGTGATTCTCAACGCCCAACGCGAGATCGTGTGGTTCAATCTGATGGCGGCGCGGCTGCTCGATCTGCGCCGCAGCGCCGATCTGGGTCTGCGCATCGAGAACCTGCTGCGCGAGCCGGAGTTCAAGCGCTATCTCGAGGCGCGCGACTACTCCAACCCCGTGGTGATTCGCCCGGCAACCGCGGAGGACTGCTATCTGTCGCTGCAGGTCGTCCCGTACGGCGATGGGCAACAGCTGATGCTCGTCAGCGACGTCTCACGTCAGATGCGCCTCGAGGCGGTGCGCCGCGACTTCGTGGCGAACGCCTCACACGAGCTGCGCTCGCCGCTCACCGTGATCACCGGCTACCTGGAGACGCTGTGCCAGGACCCCGCGCTCGACCGCGATTTGCAGGGACCGGTGGCGGAGATGCGTCGCCAGGCCGAGCGCATGACGGGCATCATCCGCGATCTGCTCGAGCTGTCGCGCCTCGAGGAGACGGATGAGGTCGGCGGCGGACAGCCGCTCGATGTCGCGGCGCTCACCTCATTGTTGCGCAAGGATGTGCTCGCACGGCCCGTGCATCCACGCGATGTCCGTGTGCGCATCGACTCGGATTCGCAGCTCATCGGTGACGAGCCCGAAATCCACTCGGCGTTCTCCAACCTCGTGGACAACGCCGCCAAATACACCCCGCCCGAAGGTTCTATCGAAATGCGGTGGTGGGTGGACGAGAACGGTGGGCATTTCGCGGTCACCGACACGGGAATGGGCATTCCGCCCGAGCACATTCCCCGCCTCACGGAACGTTTCTATCGGGTGGACGCCGGCCGCTCCCGCGCCACCGGTGGCTCCGGCCTCGGTCTCGCCATCGTCAAACACGTGCTGCAGCGTCACGGGGCGGAGCTCGAAGTTCGGAGCACGCTCGGCAGCGGCAGCACGTTCGTGTGCCACTTCCCGCCGGAGCGGGTGCAGCCGGCACGCGCCGTACTCGCTGCAACAGTTTAGATTTCCCTCACAAGTCCCTCATTCGTAAGAAAGAGTTCGCAGCACTGTCACGTGAGCGACACACGCCGCGACCACCCTGGGCAAGCGTTGGCCGTGGGCCCTAAGCTGAGGATGCGATCTGAAAGCCATGGCGAATGGTAGTCGCGGGCGTTCCGGCAAGCCGCGGGCGCGGACGCTTTTTCTCTCCGATATTCACCTCGGCTTCAAGCGTGCACGGGTGCGTGAGCTGAACGAGTTCCTGCACGGCATCGAGGCCGAATGCATCGTGCTCGTCGGCGACATTGTCGATGCGCTCAGTCTCGCGCGGCGCTTCTTCTGGTCGCCGCAGCACACTCAGGTGGTGCGCACGCTGCTCGCCAGGCGGCGAGCCGGCACCCGGCTCATTTACATTCCCGGCAACCACGACGCGAGTCTCGCCATGATGGCGGAGATGCTGCGCGGACAGCTTGAGGTTCACCGCGAGTGGGTACACCGCACCGCGCGCGGCGAGCGTCTCCTCGTCATGCACGGCGATCAGTTCGACGGCGTGGTCCCGTGCGCACCCTGGCTCACGCGTCTCGGCGATGCAATGTATGATGCAAGTGTCATGTTGAGCCACAGCGTCAATAACCTGCGCCGTGCGCTGGGGCGGCCCTACTGGCCGCTGGCTGAGCGAATCAAGCTCGGCATTGGCGTCAGTGTGCGCTACATCGCTCGCTTCGAGGAGGTCGCCGCGACCCATGCGCGCGCCCAGGGTTACGACGGCGTGGTCTGTGGGCATATCCACCGCGCGAACTTGCGGCTGATCGACGGTACGCTCTATTGCAACACCGGGGACTGGGTCGAGTCTTGCTCGGCGCTCATCGAGAACCCCAACGGTGAGCTGCAGCTCCTGCGCTGGCCGCATGACGCTCATCCCGCACGACGGCTCGCCGGGGAACTGGTTGCGGACGCCGCGTGAGGATCGCGATTGCAACCGACGCCTGGGCACCCCAGACCAACGGCGTAGTGACGACCCTCAGCGCGACGGCCGAAGCGCTGCGACAACTTGGCCACGTCGTGCGGGTGATCTCTCCCCAAGGTCTCACCTGCATCCCCTGTCCGAGCTACCCGGAGATACGGCTCGCGCTGTCACCCGGCGCATACGTGGCTCGGGAGCTCAAGGCGTTTCGTCCGCACGCGATCCACATCGCCACCGAAGGGCCGCTCGGCTTGGCCGTGCGCCGTTACTGCCGCCACCGCCGGGTGCCCTTCACGACGTCATATCACACGCGTTACCCCGAGTATCTGCGTGCCCGCTGGCCTGTTCCGCTGTGGTGTAGTTACGCCTGGCTGCGCAGATTCCATGGCGCGGCCGCGCGCACGTTCGTCAGCAGTCACAGCCTCGAGGCGCAGCTCTGCGCCCAGGGCTTCAGCCGCCTGCATCTGTGGCGCAGGGGGGTGGACCTGCGCAGATTCCGGCCGCAGGCGCTGCCGCACCCGGGGCTTGCCGGCTTGCCGCGCCCGATCATGGCGTACGTCGGACGTCTCGCGGTCGAGAAGAATCTCGATGCGTTCCTGCGACTCGACCTGCCTGGCACGAAGTTGGTGATTGGCGACGGACCGCAGCGCGCCGCGCTGCTGGCGCGCTATCCGCGCGTGATCTTCACCGGCTACCGCTTTGGCGATGAGCTGGTCAACCTGCTGGCGACGGCGGACGTTTTCGTGTTCCCGAGCCTCACCGATACGTTCGGACTGGCGATGCTGGAGGCGCTCGCCTGCGGTGTGCCGGTCGCGGCGTTTCCGGTGCCGGGCCCGCTGGATGTCATCGAGCAGGGTGTGACCGGTGTCCTACATGAGGATCTGGCGGCTGCTATACGCTCGGCGTTGCATCTCGATCGCCAGGTCTGCGTGCGGCACGCAGCGGCGTTCACATGGGATGCGGCGACAGCGCAATTCCTCGCTGGGCTCGAGCCGATTCCACTCGCCCTGCGCGCGACGCTGGCCGTGCGCCGCACTTCCGTTATCATCGCGCGCATTGCCGCGCGCAGGCAGGAAGACTAGCTGATGGAAACCGCGGATCTCAGTCACCACATCTCGCGACGGTTCAACGAAGATCTCGAGCGCGTGCGCAGCAAAGTGCTCGGCATGGGCGGCTTCGTCGAGCAGCAGCTCCACAAGGCCATTACGGCGCTCGTGGAAGGCGACAGCACCCTCGGGGAGTCCGTCGCGATGGACGACTACCAGGTCAACAACATGGAAGTGTCCATCGACGAGGAGTGCAGCCGCATCCTGGCCACGCGCGCCCCGGCCGCCGGCGACCTGCGGGTGATCGTCGCGATCATCAAGACGATCACGGACCTCGAGCGCATTGGCGATGAGGGCGAGAAGATCGGCTATATCGCATCCAGACTCGCGACGATGGAGCGTCCGGCCGACAAGTACCGCGAGATCAAGCATCTCGGCCGCGTAGTCTCCGAGATGGTGCACGACGCGCTCGATGCGTTCGCGCGCATGGACGTCGAGTCGGCGCTGCGGGTGGCCCGGCAGGACCGGCTCGTTGACGAGGAGTACGAGGCCATCCAGCGCCAGAGCATCACCTTCATGATGGAGGACCCGCGCACGATTCGCCGCGCGCTGGATGTGATGTGGGTGGTGCGCGCGCTGGAGCGAATCGGCGACCACGCAAAGAACATCAGCGAGTACGTCATCTACATGGTGCATGGAAAGGACATCCGGCATACGTCGTTGGATGACGTCGAGCGCGAGCTCAGGCAGGGCGCCGCCGGCGCCGCTGGAGTCACGTCGGCGCGCAACTGACTTGACGGCTTGGGACCGAAGGCGTGCCGGCACCACACCTGAGCACGGGATCGTGGCGTGCTGAGTAACCGGCGGCTGATCAATTTCGCGGGCTTCGCCGCCTGTGGCGCGCTGCTCGCGTACGCGCTTTACGCACAATACGAGCTCGGTCTCGAGCCGTGTCCACTGTGCATTTTTCAGCGCATCGCGATCGCTGCGCTCGGGGTAGTGTTCCTATTGGCCGCTCTGCACCAGCCGCGCGCCTGGGGCGCTCGGCTGTACGCGATCTTCATCGGCATCGCTGCGCTGGCAGCGATCGGCGTGGCCGGCCGCCACGTCTATGTTCAGCATCTGCCGCCCGGCTCGGTGCCCTCGTGCGGGGCGCCGCTCGAGGTGCTGCTGCGCTTCACGCCAGTGATGGCGGTGATCCGCAAAGTACTGACCGGCAGCGGCGAGTGCGGCGAGGTCAACTGGAAGTTCCTCGGCCTGGCGATGCCTGCGTGGGTGCTGGTCTGTGCGCTCCTGCTGGGAGCGATCGGCGTCGCAGCCAATGCCCGGAAGTAGAACGCGGCCTGCACAGGCTGGCTGCTGAGCGAGCAAGAGTCGCGTCTTTTGCTCGCGGGTCGAAAGGGCCGCAGGCCGCTTTC
>VBNY01000012.1 GCA_005877705.1 Gammaproteobacteria bacterium | reverse complement strand
ACGTATCCGCCATGCCTGAGGGTACGCCGTTCTTTGCGGACGAGCCGATCCTGCGCGTGACGGCACCGATTCTTGAAGCGCAGCTCGTCGAGAGCCGCATGCTGAACATCATCCATTTCCAGACGCTGATCGCGAGCAAAGCGGCACGCTGCGTGATCGCCGCCCGCGGTCGACGCCTGGTCGACTTCGGAATGCGCAGGGCACACGAAGCGGACGCGGGAGTTCTCGCGGCGCGGGCCGCATACCTCGCCGGTTTTCACGCCACGGCAACGGTCGAGGCGGGGCGGCGGTTCGGCATTCCCCTGTCAGGCACCATGGCGCACTCGTTCATCGAAGCGCACGATCGCGAGGACGACGCCACATTGACGGACTCATCCGCGCCGCCGACCGCGTTGGCGCGCTCGCCCGTGAGCTGGAGGCGGGCGGACGGACGCGGCCGATTCAGGGCGTGCGCATCGACAGTGGCGACCTTGCGAGCCACGCTCGTGCCGTGCGTGCCATCCTCGACCGCCACGGCTGCACGGATATTCAGATCGTGCTGAGCGGCGGGATCGACGAGCACAACATCGACGGACTCATCCGCAGCGGCGTCCCGGTGGATGCGTTCGGCGTCGGTACATCCCTGGATGTCTCGGCCGACGCGCCGGCACTCGACATGGCATACAAGCTCCAGGAATACGCACGCCGGCCGCGACGCAAGCGCTCGCCTGGTAAAGCGACATGGCCGGGCGCCAAGCAGGTGTTCCGCGAGCGCGGTCCTCACGGAGAGGCCGTTCGAGATCAGATCGCGCTCGCCGAGGAGGCATGTTCAGGAGAGCCACTGCTCGTCGAAGTGATGCGCGACGGCCGCCGGATCGCAAACCAACCCGAGCTCGAGAGGCTCCGCGAACACTGCGCACGCGAGCTGCAGGCGCTTCCCTCGTACTTGCGGGAACTGCAGGAGACGAACATCCCGACTCCATTCCCGGTCGCTTACTCCACCGCGCTTCGTGCGCTCGTCACGCGACTCGATGCTGACGGACCCTAGTGCTCCCGCGATACCCCTTGCAACCTGTCTTGGGAAAGACCGGTCAGCAATTCTTCGCGTTCGATTGCGGCAGGGCTGTGTGCGGGCGGCCGGGCGAGGGCGCGCGCCGCGGAACGGGCGAACAGCAGCCGGATTGCACGGGGTGCGAACGTGGACCACTCGAGACCAATGCCGTGCGCGGTCACGCGAACGACGTGGGCGGGAATGCGGTATGGCTGAAGGATCCTCGAGCGCGGCAACCTGAACGCGACATGCACGCGGGCCGAAGTTGGCACGCGCGCGGCCGTACTGATGAATGCTCCACTGAAGCTCACATTCTCTATGCGGCCGCGCACGAGGGTCTGGGAGCCCAGATCCAGCCGAACTGGCAGACGACTCGGTACACGTTCACCCCAGCGATGTTCCATGGTCGTGCTCTCCGTCGGTCTATGAACCGGATCATAGTCCTCTCATCGGCTCGTGAGACACTCTCCGAATGGATACGTAAGCTCTCGTGAGTCCGTCCCGGAGCCGGTGTGCATTGCATCAGGATTTGCGTACTGCGGCAGCGAACCACTCCATCCTTCATCTCGCTACGCACCGCGTCGGCGCTGACCTTTTCCGGTAGGGCAAAGCTGCGGCTGAAGGCTGGCATAGAAGCTCCGGCCGATGGTGACCACTCCACGGTCAGGCCACCGTGGTCCTCCGGTCAGCGGGCGAGCCAGCCGGATTCGATCAACTCCTCGGTGAACTCGCGTGCGACGCGGGGATCGGGATGCGCCAGGCGGCGCTTCGCATGTCGGTACGGGACACGGGAGAGTATGTCACGAATGACGTTGAGTCTCGCCTGATGTTTGTCATCGGCGCGCACGACGATCCACGGCGCGTCTTTATGGTGCGTGCGCGTGAACATCGTGTTACGTGCGCGACTGTAGTCACGCCAGTGGCGTTGGGCCGCTTCGTCGACGGGACTGATCTTCCACTGCTTGAGCGGATCGCGCCGGCGGCCGCGCAGCCGACGCGCCTGCTCGTCACGGCTGATATCGAGATAGTACTTGAGAAGAATGATGTCCGAGCGCGCCAGCATCCGTTCGAAGCGTGGCGCGGCTTCCAGGAACGCCTCGTGTTCTTCGCGTGTGCAAAACTTCATGACGAATTCGACGCCCGCCCGGTTGTACCAACTGCGGTTGAAGAGAACGATTTCCCGCGCGGCCGGCAAGTGACTCGTAAAGCGCTGGAAGTACCACTGCGTCTCCTCGCGGTTGCTCGGCTTGCCAAGGGCCACGACCGGGCTGAGATGCGCGGCGATGCGTTTGATCGTGCCGTCCTTGCCGGCGGCGTCCCGGCCTTCCAGTATTGCCAGCACTCTGAGTCCTTCCGCGATGACTTGCCGGTGCAGCTTGACCAGCTCTATCTGCAGGCGCCGCAGCTCGCGAAAGTAATCCTTCTTGGCGAGCTTCGGCACCGGCTGGAGTGCTTGCGACACTTTCTTAGCCATCACTGCGCCCCTGTTGGTTCCGCCGCCGTTCGCAACGCATTGCTGCGAAGCGCATCGCCGAGTGCGCGGCCCTGAGCGCGATGGTAGCCGAACGCGCCCGACAATGGAGTAAGCTCTTGCGGCGATGCCGCGAACCTATCGCTCCAAGGTCGATGGTCTCATTGCCTTCTATTTCGTGGTGCTGCCCCTCGGGCTGATACTGGCCATCGCCAGCGTGCTGCCCGAGCAGATGCACCTCGCCGCGATCACCTTGCGCGCAGTGCTACTGTGTCTGCTCATCTTTTTCCTGTGGACGCTGCTCGGGACCTCATACATGGTCGACGCCGAATCTCTGGATGTGCGCAGCGGCCCGTTTCGCTGGACCATCCCGCTGCGTGACATACGTTCCGTTACCCGGACCCGCGATCCCCATTCCGCGCCGGCACTGTCGTTCGACCGGCTGCGCATCGAGTACGGGGACGGCCGCTCATTGCTGGTCTCGCCGCAGGATCAGGACGGCTTCATCAGGGATCTGCAGCGCCGCGGCGTGGCGAACCACACTCTGTAGCGCAACCCGAGCGCCGCGCCCGCGATTATCGATCACAGCGGGGGCGGCGGCGGCGCCGGCTCCCCCGGTAAGGGCACGAATTCCTGATTGTCGAAGTCCGGCAGCTGCATGCGTCCCGCGCGCCAATCAGCTTTCGCTTGCTCGATACGCGCCTTCGCTGATGAGACGAAGTTCCAGTCGATGAAGCGCTCGCCGACCGGCTCGCCCCCGAGCGCCATCATGACCGCCGGCGTGGTCGCGCGCACGACGGCGTGCCCGCCTCGAGCAAACACGATCATCTGACCGGGGTTGAACACTTGGCCCGCCGCTTCGACACGGCCTGAGACGATGTAGGCAGCCCGCTCGGAATACTCCGCGGGAAGCTGCGCCTGCGCACCAGCCGCCAACACCCAGTGCAAGTAGAATAACGGCGAGTAACTCTTGACCGGCGATTTGGCTCCGAATGACTCTCCCGCGAGCAGCCGCGTCCACACCCCGTCTTCTTGCAACGTTGGCAGAGCCTCGCGGCCGTGATGCGCGAAGCCTGGGGCGCATTCCTCCTGCTCTGCGGGCAGCGCGATCCAGGACTGAATGCCGTGGATGGTGTCGCCGCGGGCGCGCGCCTTCTCGAATCGCTCCGAGTGCGTGACGCCGCGGCCCGCGACCATCCAATTCACCTCGCCGGGATGGATCGGTGCTTCGGAGCCGACGCTGTCACGATGCATGATCTCGCCGTCAAACAGATACGTGACCGTAGCGAGCCCGATGTGCGGGTGAGGGCGGACGTCCACGCTCCTTGGAATGCCGGGCGGCAGTGTCACTGGGCCCAGGTGATCGAAGAAGATAAAGGGGCCGACCATGCGCCGCTGCGCGAAGGGCAGCACGCGACCGACTTCGAAGCCACCCAGGTCGCGGCGGCGCTGATCGATGACCAGATCCAGCATTACTGCGGTCCTCCTCACGCCTTGAGCCGGTAGCCGGTGCGGAAGATCCACTGCACCGCCGCTGCGCACAGAATCAGAAACAGCAGCGTCATCCCGAAGCTGACGACGACGTTGACATCGGCTACCCCGTAGAAGCTCCAGCGGAAGCCGCTGATCAGGTAGACGACCGGATTGAAGAGCGCGATCTTCTGCCACAGCGGCGGCAGCATGTTGATGGAGTAGAAGCTGCCCCCGAGGAACGTGAGCGGCGTGACGATCAACATCGGCACCATCTGCAGCTTCTCCCAGCCGTCGGCCCACACGCCGACGATGAAGCCGAAGAAACTGAACGCCACCGATGTCAGGATCAGAAAGGCGATCATCCACAGTGGATGCAGGATCGTGAAATCCACGAACAGCCTCGCGGTGAGCAGAATGATCGTACCGAGGATCACCGATTTGGTCGCGGCGGCGCCGACATAACCGAGCACGATCTCCAGCACCGAGATGGGCGCGGACAACACCTCGTAGATCGTGCCCGCGAACCTCGGCATGTAGATGCCGAATGAGGCGTTGGAAATGCTCTCCGTGAGGATGGACAGCATGATCAGGCCCGGCACGATGAAGGCGCCGTAGCTGACGCCGTCGATGGCGGTCATGCGCGAGCCGATCGCAGCGCCGAATACAATGAAGTAGAGGGACGTGGAGATGACCGGCGAGGCGATGCTCTGCAGCAGGGTGCGCCAGGTGCGCGCCAGCTCGAACGTGTAGATCGCCCGAATGGCATGCACATTCACGCGCATGGCGCGGGCGTTCACCTGCAACGCGGCGACGCTCATGACCGCGACCTCACCAGGCTGACGAAGATCTCCTCGAGGGAGGTCTCGGTGGTCTGCAGATCCTTGAAATCGATCCCGTGCTCGCCGAGCCGGCGCAGCAGGCCGGCAATGCCGGTGCGTTTGCCCTGCGCGTCGAAGGTGTAGACCAGCTCGTGGCCGTCCGCAGACAGCTCGAGCTCGGTGCCGCTCAGCTCCGGCGGGATGCTTGCGAGCGGCTGCCGCAAGTGCAGCGTGAGCTTCTTCCTGCCGAGCTTGTCCATCAACACCGTTTTCTCCTCGACCAGTATGATCTCGCCCTTGCTGATCACCCCGATGCGGTCGGCCATCTCCTCGGCCTCCTCTATATAGTGAGTGGTCAGAATGATGGTGACGCCGCTCTGGCGCAAGGAGCGCACCATGTCCCACATGGCGCGCCGCAACTCCACGTCGACACCGGCGGTGGGCTCGTCGAGGAACAGGATCTGCGGCTCGTGCGCCAGCGCCTTGGCGATCAGCACGCGGCGCTTCATGCCGCCGGAGAGCGTCATGATCTTGGCGTCCCGTCTGTCCCACAGAGACAGGTCTCGCAGGACCTTCTCGAGATGGGCTGGGTCGGGGGGCCTTCCGAACAGCCCGCGGCTGAAACTCACAGTGCCCCAGACGCTCTCGAACATGTCCGTGGAAAGCTCCTGCGGCACCAGGCCGATTTTGGAGCGCGCCGCCCGGTAGTCGCGCACGATGTCGTGCCCGTCCGCCAGGACGAACCCGCGGGTCGGATTGACGATCCCGCAGATGATGTTGATCAGCGTCGTCTTGCCGGCGCCGTTCGGTCCGAGCAGGGCGAAGATTTCGCCGCGACGGATATCGAGGTCCACGCTTTTCAGGGCGTGTAAGCCGGACGCATAGGTTTTGGTCAGTCCCGATACGGAGATGATTGACTGCAAGGGCCTCTCCTGGCTCAGGCGCCGCAGCGTACCCGGTCGCCATGCGGCTGTGCAGGCGGCAAGCCCGCTAAAGCGGCGTTCAGCGTGCGCCGACCAGTGCGCTGTAGCCATTCCAGATAATTTCAATGCCGATGCACATGAGAATGAACGCGGACAGCCGCACCAGCACTTCGAGGCCCGTCGCGCCCAGCAGCCGCGCTATGGTCTCCGCAAACCGGTAGGCGAGGTAGATCGTTACGGCGATCGCGACGAGTCCCGCCAGCGCGCCGATCGCGTGCAGTGCCAGGTCGGCAATTTGCAGGGGACCTGCGGGTTTGCGACTCCCGATCGTGATTGCCACGGACATCGACCCGGGACCCACGGTGAGCGGCATTGTCAGAGGATAGAAACTGCCCACCTTCCTCGCCCCGTCCCGGCGCAGGTCTGCCGACCCGTGATCGGACCACTCCTCCTGCGTGAGCAGTTTCCACCCCAAGGCGGTGACGACCAGACCGCCGGCGATTCGCAGGACCGGCAGCTCGATGCCGAAGAATTCCAGCAACCAGGGGCCCAGCAGCATCGATCCCAGCAACAGCGCGAAGCCGTTCGTGGCGGCCTTGCGCGCCAGAGCGCGTCGCTCGGCGGTCGGCATCCCGGCGGTGAGGCCGAGGAAGAACGGAGCCGCCTCCAGGGGATTGACGATCGGAAACAATCCCGCGAACGTCAGCAGGAATGCGCCGAGCACGCTGTTCATGCCACCATTCTAAGATGCCCGCATGCCGTCGCGCGGCGCGCTGTCCTGCACGAGCCGATCCAGGTGCAGCCTGATGTGAGCGGCTTCCGCGGCGGTATCCGCGAGCGCGATGGCGCGATCGAAGGCGGCGCGGGCCTCCTCGAGGCGACCGAGCTGCATGAGCAACGCGCCTTTGAGGCCGAAGAAGTGGAAGTAGCCCCCGAGCCGCGCAGCCAGCGGCTCGATCATGGAGAGCGCCTGCGCAGGACCCCGCAGCTTGGCGATGGCGACAGCGCGGTTGAGTGTGACGACGGGCGATGGCTGCAGGGCTTCCAGTATCTCGTACAGCCGGTCGATCTCCGCCCAGTCGGTGTCTGCAGGTGCCGCTGCCTGTGCATGGACTGCGGCGATCGCCGCCTGCACCTGATAAGGTCCAGGATGCTGGTGACGCAGCGCCTTTTCGACCAGCGCCGACCCCTCGGCGATCAGCTCGCGGTTCCACAGCCGGCGGTCCTGGTCTTCCAACAGCACGATGTTGTTTTCTGCATCGAGCCTCGCGGCCGCGCGCGCGTGTTGCAGTAGCAGCAGCGCGGTGAGTCCCATGATCTCTGTCTCGGCCGGGAAGAGCCGCAGAAGCATCCGGGCCAGCCGGATCGCCTCCTCGCACAGCTGCACCCGCACGTGAACCGTCCCGCCGCTCGCGGAATAGCCTTCGTTGAACAGCAGATAGATCATCGCGGCGACGGCGGCCAGCCGCGCGGCCCGCTCCACCGCCCCAGGCGCGTCGAATGCGACTTCGGCCGCGGCGATCCGGCTCTTGGCCCGCGTGATCCGCTGCTCCATGGCGCTTTCCGTGACCAGGAAGGCACGCGCGATCTCCTTCACCGTCAGGCCCGAGACGATGCGCAAGGCGAGCGCGATCTGTTGGGTCACCGGCAGGTCGGGATGGCAGCAGATAAAGAGGAGACGCAGAATGTCGTCGCGATAGTGAGAGGCATCGAGCCGCTCGGCGAGCGCCGCTTGCGTGTCGTCGTCCGAATCCGCGACGAGATCCTCCGGCGGCAGCGGCTCCTGTTTCTTGCGGCGCCTGAGCTCGTCGACGGCGAAGTTACGCGCGACAAAAATCAACCAGGCGGCAGGGTCGCGCGGCGGACCGTTCAGCGGCCAGCTCTTGAGCGCGCGCAGACACGCTTCCTGGAATGCATCCTCGGCTGTGTCGAGATTGCGGAAGTAGCGCAGCAGCGCACCGAGCACCTGTGCACGCGAGGAAGTCAATGCAGTGTTGATCCATGCGAGATCGGTCACGTAGCGCTCATGGGGCTGAACCTGGCAATCGGGCGAATCTCCAGCGCGCCCGCCGGCTTCTCCCGCGCCAGCTCGCGGGCAACCTCAATGGCCTCTTCGAGGGTCGCGCAGTCGACGACATAGAAACCGAAAAGCTGCTCCTTGGTCTCGGCGAACGGGCCGTCGAGCACCACAGGTCGGGTACCGGCCATGACCGTCGTCGCCGCGGTGGTCGGCATCAGGCGGGCGACCGGCCCGAGCCTGCCCTGGGCGGCGAGCCGCTGCTGCACGACGGCGAGCCGGGACATCAAAGCGTCGTCCTCCTGCTGGGATCTCGCCGCCCGCGCGGCTTCGGACTCGTAGCAGAGGATGGAGTAGAGCATGCGGACCCTCCCGCGTCATCTTGACCCCCAAAGGACGTACGGGAGGGCCCGATTCCGACTTAGGTCTACCGGAGAATGGCATGGCCTTGGCACAATACCGCTTCGCGCTTGGTTTTCCTTTGGAGCGCACCTTAAGGCCGACAGGAGGCTCAAGTGGTTCTCAAGGTCGCTCTCGTAACGGGCGCGGGCTCGGGAATCGGCCGCGCCGTGGCGCTCGCCCTGGCGAAGACGCAGTACGCCGTCGTGCTTGCCGGGCGCCGGGCGGAGTCGCTGGAAAGGGTGGCGAGGCAGGCGGGCTCGTCGTGTCTCGCCGTCGCAGCCGACGTAACCGAGCCGGCCTCGGTGGAGGCGCTGTTCGCGCGCATCG
>VBNY01000011.1:8260-9816 GCA_005877705.1 Gammaproteobacteria bacterium | reverse complement strand
GATCCTTCCATGTGAGCCTCAGTCCGCGCTCGCGGTAAGCTTCAGAGCGGATTTCGAGCGCGGTGTTCCACAGCCAGCGGGTCGCCCCGAACCAGCGAGCCAGCAGCCGGCGTTGCGCGCCATTCGGATAGGCGCGAATGCGGTAGCTGCGCGTGATGCTCCTCATACTCACATATTAACTCGCCGCGGGCCGCAGCGCAGAACTCAAACATGGGTCGCCGAGCGCCGAAGCGCGCGACGCCCCGAATAGAGCTGCGCACAATGGCTCAATACCGGCGGGGTCGTTTCCGTCCCTGGAAACTCCAATACTGGTAACATTCCAGGCATGGTTGTGACGACTTCGGTACACACAAACAGCGATCAACACGAGCACGGGGCCCCCTCCAGCCCGGGTGATCTGCAGTGCGAGCTGTTGCAATATCTGCAGACGGGACTGGACGGCTTCTTCACAGACCAGGCTGACCTGGAAGTACGCGCCCGCGCAGCATTTCTCGAGGACCCACGGACATGAAAACCGAGCTCGCTCCGCTCGAGGCGCGCGTGATCGGCTGCCTCATCGAAAAGCAGATCACGACGCCCGACCAATATCCGCTGTCGCTCAACGCGCTGGTCAACGCATGCAACCAGAAAAGCAACCGCGACCCGGTGATGGAGCTCGAGGAAGCGACGGTGCAGCAGGCGGTCGATGGGCTGGCGAAGAAGCATCTGGTCATCGAGAAGTCCGGCTTCGGCAGCCGCGTGCCCAAGTACCAGCACCGCTTCTGCAACACCGAGTACGGCACGTTCAAGCTCGATCCCCAGGAGCTGGCGATCGTGTGCGAGTTGTTGCTGCGCGGCGCGCAAACGCCCGGCGAGCTGCGCAGCCGCGCGAGCCGCATGGCGAGCTTCACCGACGTCTCGGAGATCGAGGCCGCGCTCAACCGGCTGAGCGAGCGCGAGGGCGGACCGTATGTGATGCGACTGGCGCGCGAGCCGGGACGTCGCGACTCGCGCTACGCACATCTGTTCAGCGGAGAAGTCGCGGGCGCAGCCGGGCACGACACTGATCCGGCACCGACCGCCCCGGGCCCGGTCGTCTCGGCGCCCGAGACATCCTTTCCGGCCTCACGGCAAGAGGAGCGTCTCACGCGGCTCGAGGCGCAGGTCGAGTCGCTGCGCGCCGTAGTCGACGACTTGAAGGCCCGCCTCGGGGGCTGATCCACGAGTCAGGTGCAACTGGCATGCTCTGTAGCGGGCAAAAACGACGCTTTTTGCCCGCGGGCGGAAAAGAATCACTCGACTGGCTGCTGAAATGGCCGCCGCAGGCCATTTCAGCCAATCTAATTAGACCTCTTGCGCGCCGATTTCCCCACAAACACGAGCGGGCTGCTCGCGGCCTCGGGGCGCGGTGCCCTGTCAGCCGCTTCCAACAGGCTGCGGGCGCGCTCAGCGGCGGCCCGCGCTGTCTCCACCGCGACGTTCGCCTCGACCGGATAGGCCAGCAGATAGCCCTGCACGCCGATCGGGCCGCACTGCGCGAGGAACTCGAGCTGCGCCGGGCGCTCGACCCCTTCCGC
>VBNY01000011.1:1974-8184 GCA_005877705.1 Gammaproteobacteria bacterium | reverse complement strand
TCGGCAGCTGCTCGAGCGAGGTGAGTGAGGAATACCCGATGCCGAAGTCATCGAGCGCAATCGCCACACCGAGCTCGCGCAAGCGGCGCAACGAGTCGATGGTCATCGCGCCGGTCTGGAACACAGTCTCCGTGAGCTCCAGCTCGAGAGCGCTCGCCGGCAGACCGGTCACCTCCAGCGCGCGGGCGACGTGCTCGACGAAATCGCTTTCGAAGAACTGCGGCGGCGAGACGTTGATCGCGACACAGGCCCGGTGCCAACCCTGCGCGCGCCACGCTGCGACCGTCGTGGTAGCCGAGCGCAGCACCCAATCCGTGAGGTCGTGGATGAGGCCGGTTTTCTCGGCGATATGGATGAACTCCGTGGCCGTGGCGATCCGCCCGTCGGGCTTGCGCCAGCGCAGCAGCGCCTCCAGCCCGCTCACCTCGAACGTGTCGAGCGCGATGTGCGGCTGGAACATGAGCAGCAGGTCGCCGGCCTCGACGGCGCGGCGCAGCGACTGCTCCACCCGGAAGCGCTGCGCGGCCGCATCGTAGAGCGCCGGACGGTACAGGGCGAAGCGGTTGCGTCCCAGCTCCTTGGCCCGAAACAGTGCGACGTCCGCCGCCTTGAGCAGGCCTTCGGCGTCCGCGGCGTGATCCGGGTAGAGGCTCGCGCCGACGCTCGCGCTCGTGGCCAGCACGCGCCCGTCGACCGTCAACGGCTGCTGCAGCGTCGCGACGATCTGCGCCGCCCGGCCCTCCACGTCCTCGACGGATTTCACGTCCTCGATCAACACGGTGAATTCGTCGCCGCCTAAGCGCGCGAGCAGTCCGTTGATTCCCGCCACACCGTCCAGACGCTTGGCAATCCCCTGCAGCACGCGGTCGCCGAAGTTGTGGCCGAGGGTGTCATTGATCGACTTGAAATTGTCGACGTCCACGAACAGCAGCGCGAGCCGCTGACGCGTCGCCGCCGCGCGCGACAGCGCCGCGCCCAACCGTGTCGCGAGTTGCCGGCGGTTGGGCAACTGAGTGAGCGGATCGTGGTGGGCAAGGTGATGCAGCTGGCGTGTCCGCTCGGCCACATGGCGCTCGAGCTCGCTCTGGTGAGTGCGCAGCTCCGCTTCCGCGCGCGAGATGCGGTCCGCCATGGTGTTGAAGGACTCCGCCAGCTCGTCGATCTCCGCAGAGCCGCCGCGCGGCGCGCGCACGCCACGGTTGCCGCTGGCGAGCAGTCGAGTGATCGCAGTGAGGCGGCGCACCGGCATGCTGATGCTCAGAGCGAGCAGCAGTGCCACGAGCAGCGTCACGCCCAACACGGCCGCACCGGTGATCGTGAGCGTGTGCTCCGCGACTTCGGCAGACGCCGCGGCATGTTGGGCCGCTTGCAGGAGGCCGCGCCGCGCCGGCTCCTCGAGCTCCTTCTGCACGGCGACCGTCAGCGAAGCGCTGTCGTCCTGGAACTCCAGGCGCGTGGGTCCGTTCGAGGCGTCAAAGCGCTCTATGGCGCGCCGCAGTTGCACCGCCTGCGCAAAATCCCGGCGCTCGAACTCGAGCCAGGTGCGTCCGGGAGAGCTCGACAACTCGTCCGTATGGGCACTCAACACCGCCCTGAAATCCCGTTCCCGTCGGGCGATCTCCGCGGGCGCGGCGAAATTTCCACGCACGGCGTTGATGGCCGAGGCGAGCTCCGACAGCGAGCGCTGCGCCACCACCTGCGTGCCGTTGATCGCCAGACCCGCGCCGCCCGCCGAAACGATGCGCCGATGCACGCGCTCCAGCGCCGCGTG
Source organism: Gammaproteobacteria bacterium (assembly GCA_005877705.1). Taxonomy (GTDB): domain Bacteria; phylum Pseudomonadota; class Gammaproteobacteria; order Steroidobacterales; family Steroidobacteraceae; genus 13-2-20CM-66-19. Next base: position 6,413 of record VBNY01000011.1, on the reverse strand, counting down.
ACGCCCGTCGAGCCACTGAGCGCGCTGCGCGACGTTGCGGGCGAGCTGCGTCCCGCTCTCGATGTGATGGGTGAGTTGCGAGCGCAGCTGCGCCCCTGCCTGAGTGATGGTGGGGCGAGGAGCAGCGTCGAAGAAGCCAGTCACCGCCGCCTCGAGCGCATCGCCGGCCGGCGTGATCGCGCCGACGTCGGCAGTGTGCTCGGCCTGCAGACTCGCGCTGACCGCGCGGTCATAGGCAATCAGCTTCTCCAGCACGGAGCTTGCGCGACGCGCATGCGGCTCGTGCTCGTCTTGCATGCTGCGGACGGCCTCGACCGCCTCGCGCGTGGTCTGCGAGACCGGCGCGTGACCGAGCAGAATGACGCCGGTGACGGCGGCGAGCCCCACGGTCAGGCGGCTGCCGATTCCGAAGCGCGGCTTCAGCCGCTGCCAGCCGCGCCGCCCTCGCGGCGGCAAAGGCGGCAAGGGGCTCGGCCCGTCCGTCGGGGCTGAATTGCATGGAGATTCATGCATAGGAGACATAAGGCTCGAGGACCGCAGGGTCCGTATCTGCTCAGGCAGCCCTTCAGCTTTGCCGATCATGCGCCTGAATCCCGGCGCCTTTCCGTGGCGAGGTTCGCAGAAGGAGCGACGACTGTGAAAGGGGTCGCTTTCCCGTTGAATTGCGGCGCTTATTTGCCCCTGAAACGGCCGGCCGACGGCCGCTCCCTCGAGACCGGATCTCACGGTGTTTGCCTTATACTAGCCGCCACGATCTTAAGCTGAGGGCTCATGACCGAGATCGCTGACACCTTCGACTCGGCCTTCACGAAAGCCGTGGACCTGGGAAATCGGCTCGCGGATAAAGACAAAGACGCCGATCTGTGGGACATCGCCGACGGGCTGCTGGCGGGCGCCATCCAGTACTGGCTGTACTCGCGCCAGCCCTGCGGGGATGCGCGCTGCCAGGATTGCATGCCGATCAGCACCGCCGAGGGGCGCATGGCCGAGCTGAAACGCCTGCTCGAGCAGCTCGCTTCCGAAAGCGAGTACTTCCATACGCCGACCGACGCCAACGCCGGCCGCGCCTAGTTCATTTGGAAAAAGTGGCCACTCAGGCGGCGACGGCCGGGCGCGCCACCTCGTCGAGCGACTGCTCGAACAGATGGCAGCCTTCCTTCAGCAGGGCATCGGAAATGGTGAGCGGCGCGAGAAACCGGATCACGTTGGAATAGATCCCGCACGAGAGAATGACGAGCCCGCGCCGCCCGGCCGCCTGCACCAGCGCCTTGGTCAGCTCCGCATCCGGCGCGGCGGCGCTGCCTTTCTTCACCAGCTCGACGGCGACCATCGCCCCCAGGTTGCGCACGTCGCCCATGCACGGAAAGCGCACCTGCAGACCCTTCAGGCGCGATGTCATGAAATGTCCGATATGCTGCGCGCGCTGCAGCAGCTGCTCCTCACGGATCACCTGCAGCACCGCCAGTCCCGCGGCGCAGGCGAGCGGTGAGCCGGCAAATGTGCCGCCGAGTCCGCCCGGAGCGGGGGAGTCCATGATGTCGGCCTTGCCGATGACGGCCGACAGCGGCAGACCGCCGGCGACACTCTTGGCGACCGCCATGAGATCCGGCTCGATACCCGCGTGCTCGACCGCGAACATGCGCCCGGTGCGCGCGAACCCCGTCTGGATCTCATCTGCGATGAGCACGATGCCGTGGCTGTCGCACAGGCTGCGCAGCCGTCGCAGCAACTCGGGCGGCGCGACATAGAAGCCGCCCTCGCCGAGCACCGGCTCGATGATGATCGCCGCGACCCGCGCCGGGTCCACGTCGGCCTTGAAGAGCTGCTCGAGAGCCTGCAGGGAGTGCTCGACCGTGACGCCGTGATACGGCATCGGGTAGGGCACGTGATAGATCTCCGACAGCATCGGCCCGAAGCCCGCCTTGTAGGGCTGCACCTTGCCGGTGAGGCTGATGCAGGCGAGCGTGCGTCCGTGAAAGCCGCCGGAGAAGGCGATGACGCCCGAGCGTTTGGTGTGGAAGCGGGCGATCTTGATCGCGTTCTCGACCGCCTCGGCGCCCGTGGTGAGGAACATCGTCTTCTTCGGGCTGGCCCCGGGCGCGAGCGCATTCAACTGCTCCGCGAGCGCGATGTAGCTCTCGTAGGGGGTGACCTGGAAGCAGGTGTGCGTGAGCTTGTCGAGCTGGCGGGCGATCGCCTCCTTGACCTTCGGATGCACGTGCCCGGTGTTGAGCACGGCGATGCCGCTCGCGAAGTCGATGTAGCGCCGGCCCTCCACGTCCCACAGCTCCGCGTTGGCGGCGCGCTCGGCATAGACCGCGAGCGAGTTCGAGACGCCGCGCGGCACGGCGTCCTTGCGGCGTTGGTGCAGTTCGGTGTTGGATGTCAAGATCGTACCCCTTCGCTTAGCTGGCGGCCATGAGCTGCGCGGCGCGGTGGATCGCGGCGCGGATGCGCTGATAGGTGCCGCAGCGGCACAGGTTGCCGGACATGGCCGCATCGATGTCCGCATCCGTCGGCTGTGGCGTATGCGCGAGCAGGGCCGCTGCCGACATGATCTGCCCGGACTGGCAGTAGCCGCACTGGGGAACGTCGAGCTCCAGCCAGGCTTTCTGCACGGGGTGGCTCAGGTCGCGCGCCAGGCCTTCGATCGTCGTCACCTTGCGTTCCCCTACCGAGCTCACCGGTGTGACGCACGAGCGCACGGCAGCGCCATCGAGATGCACCGTGCAGGCTCCGCACAGCGCCATGCCGCAGCCGTACTTCGTCCCCGTGAGGCCCAGCGAATCGCGCAGCACCCACAGCAGCGGCGTTTCGGGATCCGCCGTGACCTGCAGCTCCTTACCATTCACGTTCACCTTGATCATCGGGATTTCCGCGGCGCGCAACAGCGCGGGAGGCGTACTATACGGCGCCCTGCGCGTCCGCCGCACCTGTGCCGCCGTCATGCGAGGGTTGCGAAGACACTCTACAATGGCGGTTGGCCGTTTGCGCGAAAGTGACTCTTTTGAGCCAGATTCCCTCGGTCGCCGCCCCCCGGGAGGCGATCGTCACCGAAGTCGTCGTGATTGGAGCAGGTCCGTGCGGCCTGTTTCAGGTGTTTGAGCTCGGGCTGCTCGGCATCGGCGCCCATGTGGTCGATTCACTGCAGCACGCCGGCGGGCAGTGCGCCGAGCTGTATCCGGACAAGCCGATCTACGACATTCCGGCGCTGCCGGTGTGCGGCGCCCAGGAGCTCGTCGACCGGCTCGTGCAGCAGATCAAGCCCTTCAAGCCGCAGCTGCATCTCGGTCAGGAAGTCATGGAGTTCGCGCCAACGGCGGACGGGCGGTTTCGCGTGCGCACCACCCTCGGCACGACCTTCGATGCGGGCGCGGTGGTCATCGCGGCCGGCCTCGGCTCGTTCCAGCCCCGCCGGATCGGTCTCGAGGGCGCGCAGGCTTTCGAGGGCTCGGCGATCCAGTATCGGGTGAAGAACGCAAGCCAGCTGCACGGCAAGCGGCTCGTCGTGTTTGGCGGCGGCGACTCGGCGCTCGATTGGACTCTGGAGCTCACGCCCAAGTCGCGAAGTCTGGCGCTCGTGCACCGCCGCGCGGAGTTCCGCGCAGCGCCGGCCTCTGTTGCCAAGATGCGCGAGCTGGCTGCGGCGGGGCGCATGCGTTACTTCGAGGCGCTCCCCGCTTCGCTGATCGTCGAGAGCGGTGCGCTGCGCGGGATCAACATCAAGGCCGCCGACGGCACGGTCCAGGCGCTGGAGGCCGATCAGCTGCTGGTGTTCTTCGGCTTGCATCCGAAGTTGGGGCCGATCGCGGCATGGGGTCTGGAGCTGGAGAAGAAGGCGCTCAAGGTTGACACCGAGAAATTCCAGACGAGCCTGCCGGGGGTGTTCGCGGTGGGCGACATCAACACCTATCCGGGCAAGAAGAAGCTGATCCTGTCCGGGTTTCACGAGGCGGCGCTCGCCGCATTCGCGATCCAGCACCACCTCTATCCGCAGAAGAAGCAGTTCCTGCAGTACACCACCACGAGTCCCATCATGCACCAGCGGCTGGGCGTGCCGGACTGAAGATGCGCTTGCTGACACTGTTGATGAGCCACATGATCGAAGCTGTCGAGACCACCTACGCCCTCGAGGAGACGACTGATGAATGTGACGCCAAATGCGCTCGCCGCCGGCGCGCTGCTCGGCCTGCAGGCGCTGCTGCTGCCGCTGCCTGCCTCTGCAGCCGCGCCGGCCGACAAATGCAAGTTCGAGATCACCGGCAACGACCTGATGCAGTATGACAAGAAGGAGCTCGACGTCCCGGGCGACTGTGCCCAGGTCACGGTCACACTGCATCACGCCGGCAAGCTGCCGGCCCAGGCGATGGGCCACAACTGGGTGTTGGTGAACAGCGCGGACGTGGTCGCGGTCGCCAACGCCGGCATGGCGGCGGGGC
>VBNY01000011.1:0-1965 GCA_005877705.1 Gammaproteobacteria bacterium | reverse complement strand
GTCGGTGGCGGCGAGACGGCCAGCGTGACGTTCGCCACTGCGGCACTGAAGAAACGCGGGGACTACACGTTTCTGTGCACGTTCCCCGGTCACAATGCCCTGATGCGCGGCACGTTCAAGTTCGGTTAGCGGCACGGGCATGGATCAGCGCATCGCTGACCTGCTGCGGCTGCTCGAGCTCGAGCAGCTCGAAGTCAACCTGTTCCGCGGCGAGAGCCGCGACATCGGCAGCCCGCAGGTGTTCGGCGGACAGGTGCTCGGACAAGCCCTGAGCGCCGCCTCGGCGACGGTCGAGGGCCGCATCGTGCACTCGCTGCACGCGTATTTCCTGCGCCGCGGGGATTGCAACGCCCCGATCGTCTACCAGGTCGATCGCAGCCTCGATGGCCACAGCTTCTCCAACCGCCGCGTCGTGGCGATCCAGCACGGCGCCCCGATCTTCAACATGGCCGCCTCCTTCCAGATCGTGGAGCAGGGTTTCGATCATCAGATCCAGATGCCGCAGGTGCCGCGGCCGGAGACGCTGCTGGACTCGAGCCGCCCGCCGCCGGAGCTGCTCGAGCGGCTGCCGCAGCGGGTGCGGCGTTTCCTCGAGCAGCCGCGGCCGTTCGAGTTCCGCATCGTGCGGCCGCTCGATGACCTGCACCCGGGCGCCGGGCACCTGTCGCGGGAGGTGTGGTTCCGCGCCGTCAGCCGCCTGCCTGACGAGGAGAAGCTGCACCGCAGCCTGCTCGCCTACGTGTCCGATTATTTTCTGCTCGATACGGCCACTCTGCCGCACGGCGGCGCTTCCCTGAGCGGCACCCTGGTCATGGCGAGCATCGATCATGCGATGTGGTTTCATCGCCCGCTGCGCGTCGATGACTGGCTGTTGTACGCGGTCGAGAGCCCGAGCGCCTCCGGCGCGCGCGGCTTCGCCCGCGCCGGCGTATTCGGGCTTGACGGCCGCCTGGTCGCGAGCACCGCACAGGAAGGTCTCGTGCGAACCAAGAAAGGTTCTTGAGTCGACAGCTGCTTGCCGAGGGAGGGTTGGTGCCCCGATGGTGCTGCTTGCAGGCGTGGTGGCTGTGGCGGTGCAAGCGGCTGGGGCGCAAGTCGAGGCTCTCCAGCAGCTCTGGTCCGGCATCCACGATTCGAGCGAGCAGGTCGTCTTGAGCCCGGAGGGCGGGATTGCGCCGTGGCCGGAGAGCGGCGATCTGCGGGTGCGCACGATCGTCGCCGCGGTCGAGCTTCCCTGGCTGGGCGCGCACGTGCTGTATCTCGAGGAGTTCCTCCACGATGATCCCGAGAACTTGCGGCGCCAACTGCTGGTGCAGCTCGAGCCGGCCGAGCCGCCGGCGCACGCGCTGCGCGCCCACCTGTTCACGTTCATCAACCCCCGCCGCTGGATTCATCTGAACCATCGCCCGCGGCTGCTCGCGAGCCTGCGCGCCGATGACATCGTGACATCCTCCGGCTGCGATCTGGTGTTCGCCAGCGAGGGCGATCAGTTTCGCGGCGCCACTGTCGGGCGGCGCTGCCCCGATACCCGCACCCGCACGGCGCGCTACCTCGACTACCAGCTCGTCATCGGCACGGACCTGTACTGGTACCGGCGCCGGGTTTTCCGCAAGAGCGACGCGCAGCTGCAGGAGGAGGTCGTCGGCTACAACTGGTTCGAGCTCAACAAGGCGCGCTTGTTCTCATGCCGCGTCGACTGGTCTGCGAGCGGGCGCGCGCAGCAGCTGCGGCCGCTCGTGCGGCTCGATCTGCACGACCAGGGAGGGCGCGGGCGGTTCAGCACCCCGGACGGGCGCAGGCTCGAGCTCACGCTGCACACTCAGGACTGGCCGTTCGCCGCCGCCCGCGATGCGCTCATTCTGCTCGTACAGAATCAGGGCGAGGATGAGCCGTTCGCATCCGCGTGGGTGCAGCTCGATGGCGAGCAGATCGCATTGAACCTCGGGTGGCTGCAGGTGCGCTGCG
>VBNY01000010.1:3741-11580 GCA_005877705.1 Gammaproteobacteria bacterium | reverse complement strand
TGCGGCCCAAGAATGTACGACATGTCGTGATGGGCGCGCATTACGAAATCACCGCCCCGGTCTCGGGCAAAGTGATCGCGCGCAGCCTGCCTTAACGGTTCCGCTCAACTTGGGGGCATGCCGTTCGATGCCTGGAGATAATGTTTTCTTTCGACGCCCCAAATGCTATTGCCCGTCCAGGAAGTGTCCGGATGCGGTGCGAGGTGGTCCAGCGCAGCTCTTGAAGAACATTCTGGTGCAGTATATATTTATAATATATATGTGACCAGGAGGGGCAGCTTGTATGAAGATCGCCAAGCTATTCAAGAACGGCGACAGCCAGGCCGTTCGCTTACCGAAGGAATTCCGCTTTGCCGGCGAAGAAGTACTGATCAAGCGGGTCGGGAATGCGGTCGTGCTCCTGCCGAAAGCCAGATCCTGGGACACTCTGGTTGAGAGCCTGAAGAAATTCCCGGCGGATTTCATGAGCGATCGCGAGCAGCCCCATGAAGTCGAACGGCGGGATTCGCTGTCATGAAGTGGATGCTCGATACCGACACCTGTATCGCGATCATCAAGAAGCATCCGGTCGCGCTTAAGAAATTGCGCGGCAAGTCGATCGGCCAAGTTGGGCTCTCATCGATCACCTTGGGTGAGCTTGCGTTCGGTGCACACAAGAGCAGCCGGCCAAAGGACGCGCATAGCGCCTTGAGCGAGTTTCTGTTGGCGCTCGATATAACCGCATTCGATGAGGACGCCGCCCTGAGGTATGGAGAGGTGCGAGCCTCGCTGGCGCGGCGGGGCAAACCGATCGGGCCGCTTGACACGCTCATCGCAAGCCACGCTCACGCGCTCGATGTGATTTTGGTTACCCACAATAAGCGAGAGATTGCACGCATTGACGGCCTTCGGTTCGAAGATTGGACAGAAACCTGACGCGCTGCAGCGTCGCCTTTCAGTCGATCGAGCCGTCTAGCCGTTACAACCTCAGTTAGGTGCGGCTCATGAAAGGTCCGGATCTCGTTCGCCGCCAGTTGCTGATAGGGGCGGCTGGCATCGGTACTGGCGCAGCTCTCACTAGTGTCGCGGGGTACGCGTCGCCGGTGATGCCGGAGTCGGGCGCCTCCCGCGGCCCGCGGCGGATCATCATCGATACCGACCCCGGCGTCGATGACGCGCTTGCGATCCTTCTGGCGCTCAAGTCGCCTGAGGTGAAGGTCGAGGCGATCACCGCAGTTGCCGGCAACGTGCCGCTCGATCTCACCTTGCGCAACGCGCTGCGGCTGGTGGAAATCGCCGGTCGCACTGACATTCCCGTGGCTGCCGGCGCCAACCGACCGCTCAAGAGGCGGCTCGTGACCGCCGCCTACGTCCACGGCAATAATGGATTGGCCGGCGTCGAGTTTCCTGAGCCTAAGACCAAGCCGACCGCCGAACCCGCGCCGCAGCTCATTCGACGGATCGTGCGTCAATCGCCGGGCGAGGTGTCGATCGTCGCCATCGGTCCGCTGACCAATCTGGCGCTTGCCTTTCGCGAAGATCCGCAATTGCCGTCGCAGATTCGCAGCGTCACGATCATGGGCGGATCGCTGTCAGGAGGCAACATCACACCGGCGGCGGAATTCAACTCCTACGTCGACCCCGAGGCGGCTCAGGCGGTGTATCAATCGGGCGCGCGGATCACGATGATCGGGCTCGATGTGACCCGTAAGGCGGCCTTGAGCGAGGGGCAAGTTCACCTGCTGGAATCGGCCGGAAACCAGGCCGGGCGCGCCGCAGGCCGCATCATGCGCGCGACGCTGGAGCAGGTGCGCCGTACGGGGGCAAATGGCGGACGTCTGCTGGCGCATGACTCGATGGCGGTCGCATCGTTTATCGATCCTTCTTTGGTAACGCTCCAGGATGTCCATATTGAAGTCGAGACCGAGGGTGAGCTGACCGCAGGCGAAACAGTGGGGTATCGTAAAACGCCAATGCGGCGGTCGGCGCCGCTCTTGGAAGCGCCAGCCGTGGCGGACGATGCTCCCTTTCAACCGAACGCGAAGGCGGCGGTCGATGTCGACGGCGACCGCTTCCTCTCATTCCTGATCGGGAGGCTCGCGGGTTAGAAACTCGAGCTCGACGACGAGCGCGGTGCAGGCACGCTCTACAGCCGCGCCAGTCGGTGACAGTCCAGCCAGTCAATCACGTGTCCCAGTCTGGCAAAGATCGTGGGTAGCGCCGAAAGCGCATTCCCGTAAATATCATGGAACAGCACGACTCCATGGCGACGGAGGAGTATGAGAGTCGTGACGCGCCCCGCGACAGCGTCGGCATCCATCGCGCGGTTCCAGTCATAGGCGTCGATATTCCATAGCGCTACGTGTAAGGATTCGGACGCAAAAAAGGCACCGCTGTCACCCCTGCGTTGCCCGTTCGGTGGCCGAAACAACGGTAAGATGGAATTCGGCTGAAATGTCGCGCTCAGCAGCTCTTTGGTCCTGGTGACCGAGCCCTGCCAATCATCCCAGGTTGCGTGCGAATGATGCTCCCACCCGTGGCTCGCGACGCACTGCTTCCCGTATAGCGAAGCGACGGCGACGGTTCCGTCATGCGCGACACGCTTTTCGAGCCTCACCCCCAGAAGGAAGAACGCTGCGCTCTTGTTCAGCGTCTTCAGTAGCGCCAACGTTTGATCCGTCGTTCCGCCCACCGCAGTCGGCCCATCGTCGAATGTCACTGCGAACGTTCGGTCTGGCAAAGACTCGCCGGTCCATTCAATGTCACTGAAGACATCAGTTTCGTTGCTCGCAGTCGGGAACACAGCCGCGAGCCGCAGCTGCTCGAACGCGAAAGTCTTGGTGAACGTCACTAGGTCGTGGTGCCACGCCGCGAACACCGCAGGAGCAGCTCCCAGCGACGCGCGCCCCGCGGCCGCGAGCGCGGCGAACGATGCAGGCTGTGCAACGCAAGTCCAGTCCTTGTGCACACATCGATTGGACGCTCGTTCATAATTCCGAACTACTCGACCGCGTTCGTTCTCCAGCCAATGCGCCACTGAGGCAGCATTGATCGTTTTAACGTCGAGCGCTGTTTGCAACTCTTCGGTACCCATGCTCTGTGCGTCGTCCAGTGCGGCCGCGTACACCATAAGGTCAGCCCGTGAGGCCCGGTCAAATCTCTGCACTGGCTCGAGTGGTGCGGGCCATAACGACGGGTGCGCAACAGCTACGGTCGCAGCCTCGACCCGAACGGCCGTCACGAGCGACAGGACAGTTGTGGCAATCAACGCTGAAGCAGTCGCAGGACGCACGGGTGTGGCTCCAGTGGTGCACTAGCGGCCGGTCGGATAATCATGACGGACTTATATTGCCGCAACGCAGCGGCGTGTGAATATTAGAATCACTGCAGCGCTACATCAACAAATTCAGAGTTGTTACCTCGGCGTTGACTCAGCCGGCTCCCGATTGTGCCGTGGCCTCGCTCTGTTGCCCGTTCGAGACAGTTGAATCTCACTCCCTGGCCGGCATCAGCGCCGCGCAACGGGCCTAATGCGTAGCCGGATCGGGGTGGAGGCTGATCGCCGGCCCGAAGCCACCACGGGATTCATCGAAGCTGTTGTCGAACATGATAGTCATGTCGGCCAGCGGCCGGATGCGCTGTCCGCTATCCGATTCGATCCCATACCCCTCGCCGCGCCCCTCACGCCTGACCAGATGGCGCGCGTGCTTGATCAGCTGTCGCCGGACGGGGGGGAATGAGTACTACCTGGACGGCGCTTGCGGTCGCACCCCGTCGGGCCGATCGTTTTACGGTTGACATACAAAAGACATACAGGCTAGCATTCACTTCAGCATGGGGATCCTCACCGTCCGTTTGACTGAAGAAGAAGAGCGCGTGCTTGCTCGACGTTCGCGTCGGGCTCGCATGAAGCGTGCGACTTACGTTCGCATGCTTATACGTGAGGAGCCCTTCATCACCGGTGCCGACGTGCTCGCCGATGCAGCCAAGCGCATGGGGGACGTACGCCTGCGCGTAGCGCGCAAGCAGTGAGGAAGTGCCTCTTGGACACCTCGTTCCTAATCGATCTGCTTAACGAAATGGCGGACGATCATGCGGGGCCTGCGCTCGAGTGGCTCAAGCGGAACGAGAAATCCCAACTCTGGATTAGCCCTGTGACGGTCGCAGAGGTGCTCGAGGGTGCAGCGGATGCAAGGGCGGTAAAAGCATATCTCGCGCGGTATTCATGGCAGGGGATTCATCGCATGCATGCCGAGAAGGTAGCGTTGCGACAAAAGCGTAGTTCCCGCCGTATGGGTGAAAACGACGCATGGCAGTGGGCTGTTGCCGAACGTATGGGGGCTGTGATAGTAGGGCATGACGCCGCCTTTCAACGGCTCGGCGCCCGGTACGACGATCATCGTCGAACACAAAAGACCGCCTAAAACAACAAGCGGTCACGCCGCGGATACCGAGTCCGCGTTCGATTTTTGACTCCGCGACGAGTCGTTCGTGTGAGTCCTGTGGGCGGGTAGGAGATATCTCTCCATCCGATCCGTTGCTGAGGCTGTGCCGTTCTTGACGTGATGTACAACAAAAGCGATAATTTGTGCAACTAACGGAACTGAGTAATTGCAATGAAGACCTCGGCATCTGCCGCACGGAGCAGGAAGGCACTGGCCGCGATGCGGAATCGGGCAACGCTCGAATCCGCGCGCGCGGCGGGACTCCTCGGCGCCGCCAAGAACGCTCGAGTGGCCGGTCGTGTATCGGCTGAACTGGTCGCGGCCGCGAAGAGGAGCGCTGGCCTTTCATCGGATACGGATGTCATCGAGATCGCGCTGGCGAAGCTGGCGCTCGAAGACGATTTTGGCGTGAAGTTGGTGCGCAACAAGGGATCGCTTCCGCGAGAGCTCGATATTGAGTTTTGATCTCGACGCTGCGCTGCGGTGGCTCAAGCCGCAGCGAAGGAAGCGGCCGCTCAGCCGCAGACCGGACGATAAGCTCACCTGGATCGACCGCGTGCCAGCGGTCGGATCGCCGGTGTTACTTGATACGACGGTCTACATTGATACGCTCCAGGGTCGGTCACCCGAAGCTCTCGATGAGTTCATTAGCGTTCGGACATCCAATCACTCGTCGGTTTGCCTGTCGGAGCTGACTCACGTGTTTGGGCGGCTGAACCCAGGCGATCCGCGAACCGAAGGCTCGCTCAAGGTGATCGGCCAAACCATTCGCGATATCCCCTCGCATCGACTTATCGCGCCTGACACCGACATGTGGGGAACAGGAGGGATTCTCGGCGGCATCCTGTTTCGCCTGGGGTCGTACCCTGCCGGCGCCCAAGGCAAATGTCTCAACGACGCTCTAGTCTATCTGCAAGGACGCAAGCTCGGCTGGCCGGTTGTGACCGGGAATATCACGGATTTTGATTTCCTGAATCAACTCGTTCCCGAGGGACGCATTTTGCTTTACCGGAAAACCGAATAGCTACTTCCAGGCAGCTGGGGAGATCGAGAATAGCCTCGATTTACAAGGTGACACGCCCAGGCCAATGACGCGGGTTTTGTCGTGTTAGTTGCCCTCGCAGGTCTTCCAACGATGTTACTCACATGGTTAGTCTTTCGAGGTTGGAGTTGGAGGCATTCGAGTCCTCGAGTCCTCCGACTGCGAGGCTACTGATAAAATCCGTGGTCACAAGTGCTGACGTCGCTCAGGAATCGGCCCCACAGAGAGCTAACGCTCAAATGGATTGAACACCGGAACGTCGAAGCGCGCGAAATCACGTACATTGCGCGTCACCACAGTCAGATGGTGGACCAGAGCGGTCGCGGCGATCATCGCGTCCTCGTAGACGGTGTCCGACTGGCGATGCATGAGCTTCGCCCAGCGCCGAAACGTCACGGCGTCCATTGACAGTATGTTGTAGGACTGTGCGAGTTGATCGGCCCACGCCTCGATTTCCGCAGCCTTCGTCGGGGTTTGCTCTTGGAGCAGTTCGATACCCGCTTGAATCTCACCGATCGTGACCGCGGATAGGTGCAGGTCAGTGTCATCGACCGATTCCAGCCAGGTGATTACGCGTGGATTCGGGCGAGGCTTGCGGAGCTCTGAGACGACATTGGTGTCCAGCAGGTACATCGTCCGTCTAGAATCGCGGAATAGGGCGGCGACTTCCGCGCCTACGGCTCGGCGGCGTCACAGCGGGATGGCCGTGCAGCGTCGCAGAGCCGCCGCCACTCGGCGATCGGCACGAGCACCGCGGTCTCCTCTCCGCGCCGGGTAACGATCTGCGGACCCTCACGCACGCAGGCCTCGAGGAGCTCGCTGAACCGAGCTTTGGCATCCTGAACGGGCCAGTTTCTCCTAGTCATTGCCCAAGTATAGGACTAGTCATCTGACTAGTCTACAGTGGGATCCCTAGGTAGGTACTCTGAGTGCACGCCTCACTGCCGTAGGCATCGGCAGGGCGAATTACTTCCGCAGTTACTCGCCACTGAGCACGCGCTTGATCACCTTCTCCAGTGAGCGCGTCGGGGGGAACGATCTGCATTATTCCATGCCAATTTCGCCTGCGTTCGCGTAGCTCAGATGTCTCACGCTCCAAATCCACAGCGCACCTCATGGCCCCAGGCGTCGGACACTGCGGCGGGGGCGACGGACCGCAGCCGCAGGGCCTGTTCGAAGCGCTCGTCAGCTGGGTGGAGCAGGGCAAAGCGCCGGATCAAATCATGGCCATCAAGACCGTCGCTGGCGCGGCGACATTGAGCCGCCCCTTGTGCCGATACCCTTCCTTCGCGCGCTGGACCGGCGCTGGAAGCAGCGACGATGCCGCGAACTTCGTGTGCCGGGCATCGTTCGGCCGAAACACGTTCGACAGTATTGACGCCGAAGACACTTGGGAGCATGACTAGGTTCGCCGTCCGGGAGGCGTTTGGATCTTCATTGGGCGAGACCGGCGGAAGCGCTGGGAGCTTCCGCCGTTCGCCTGAGACATCGCGTCGATCGATTCACGACGCTCTGAAAAACACCTTTCCGTAGGGGTCATTTGCATGAATGCCGGACTGAAACGATTGTCGAACCATGGACTCTTGCTGGGCGGCCTACTGTCCGTGATCGGTGCGGAGGCCGTGGCGCAAGAAGCGGCAGGTCAAGCGGGCGTGTTGGAGGAGGTCACCGTCACCGCACGCAAGGTCCGGGAGAACCTGCAGGACACTCCGGTCGCCGTGACGGCGCTGAGCGGCGATGCGCTCGAGCAACGCCAGATCTTCCAGACGGACAAGCTGACGCAGGTCGTGCCAAACCTGCAGTTCGGAACCAATGCTCCCCTTGCCGGAAACAACTCCTCGTCGCAGGTCTTCATCCGCGGGATCGGCCAGACGGATCCGACATCGACTGTGGATCCGGGCGTCGGGCTGTACATCGACGATGTGTACGTCGGCACGGCTGTCGGAGCCCGGATGGACCTGCGCGATATCGCATCTGTGCAGGTGCTACGCGGGCCGCAGGGCACTTTGTTCGGCCGTAACACGATCGGTGGAGCGGTCCTCATTTCCACCACCGATCCGGGGAACGAATTCGGTGGCACAGTGCGTGGAGGGTTCGGATCCGACAGCCTGCTCGATGGCTTTGTCGCGCTGGATGCGCCGATTTCAGGCACGTTGAAGTCCCGGTTCACGGCCGGCCGCCGCAAGCAGGATGGCTACGTGAGCCGCCCGGATGGCACCGATCTCGGCGATACCAACACCTACACACTCACCAGCAAATTTGTCTGGAAGCCGACCAAGAAGCTCGAAGCACGCTGGCTAGCCGACTATTCGAATGCGGACGAACATGGGAGCCCGCTCGTGTTCGCGAGCATCAATACCGCCGCGACGTTCC
>VBNY01000010.1:0-3710 GCA_005877705.1 Gammaproteobacteria bacterium | reverse complement strand
GACGATCGCTGCGCCAACAACTTTCAGAACCGCGGCCCATTCCACAACAATGGCACGGCGCCCCTCAAGAGCACGCTCGAGGCGTGGGGCAGCTCGATCAATCTGACGTACGAACTGACGGACGCATTGAGCGTCAAGTCGATCGGCGCATATCGGAGCGCACGCTGGAAGGGCAACCGGGACGCGGACAACACACCGCTGACGATTCTTAATACGATCTATGACGTCCACGGGTGGCAATGGAGCCAGGAGTTACAGGCCATTTATCGGCACGAAGCGCTGACTGCCGTGGTGGGAGCGTATTACTTCAAGCAGCGCTCGAACGACATCGTCACCGTCGAGCTCAACCCGCCGCCGCCGGGGATTCAGCGCGACAGCGACAACAACGTGGTGGACAACAAGAGCTGGGCCGGTTTCACGCAATGGACCTACAACTTCGGCGAACGGCTCGGAGCCACCGGGGGCGCACGCTACACCCAGGACGACAAGGGCTCATATCCGGACCAGTTTGACTTTGCCGCTCCCGCGGTCAAACAGGTGCCTCTGCAGTGGTACCGCGACACGTTCTCCTCCTTTACGCCATCGGCCTCGCTGAACTTCAGGTGGAACCCGCAGGTGATGACGTACGTGAGCTATGCGGAAGGCTTCAAGGGCGGTGGCTGGAACAGCCACTTCAACTCCGTGCTCACCCCTGCGCAGCAAGCCGCACTACAGGAGTTCAAGCCAGAGAAAACGAAGACCTACGAGCTCGGCGCGAAGCTCGACCTGCTCGGCAATACCCTGCGTCTGAATGTTGCCGTGTTCGATTCGGACTACACGGACATGCAGGTCACTTATCGCGGCCCCGCACCGAATGGCGTGGCACCCTTCCTCACCAACGCGGGCAAGGCATCGATCAAGGGCGCCGAGGCCGAGCTCACCTGGCTGCTGGCGACGCACTGGAACATCGAAGCGAGCATTGGCCATCTCGAGAGCAGGATCAACCGACTGGACATTACGCCACTCGCCGTGATTCCGCCGGGACTGCGAGTGGGCAACGAATTGCCTTTCGCGCCGCGATGGCAGGCTCATCTCGGCATTGCGTATACGGCACACGCAGCGAGCCTCTCGATCACGCCGCGCGTGGACGCATCCTATCAGACTCGGACATTCTTTGACGCCACGGACACGCCCGAGATCGCGGAGCTGGGCGGCTACACCGTGCTGAACGCATCCGTGCTGGTCAGCCCCGGCACGGGGTCCTGGCGACTGACCGTCGGCGCCAACAACGCAACGGACAAGATCTATCGGGTTGCTGGCAACTCGTCGCTTTCGACTGGCAGCGGCTATGCCGAGGTGGCCTACGCCCGACCGCGGGAGTATTTCGCGACGATCAGCTATGCCTTCTAGCGTCCGCCGGCATCGTTTTCGACGGCGATGAAGGGCGCCTGGGCGAAGAGGCGTTCTTACGCGATTTCGCTGGCGACCTGCCGGAAGCCAAGGCGAAGGTGCTTTATGCGGTCCAGGAGCCGTTTCAAAAGGCTCTGCTCATGGGCGCGTCTGGGCGGCGGAGCGGTGAGCAAACGTCTTTGCCTCCTGATGAACGATCGCCTTCCCTACGCGAATTCGGATGACGGCGGTGTATCGCGTGGAGCCATCGGCCTGCTTCCTCATCCGGATGTATGACATAGGCACCTCAGAGGCGACACGGTATTCTGGTCGCCTATATGGCGCCTCCGCAAGTCGTAAATTACCCGCAATACGCAGAAATCCCGCAGAAACACCCGTGACGGAAAGTACTGGAAAACTAGGCCTTTCCTCCGAGAAACAATGCACTTTGTTGGATCGGAGGGTGTCGGTCGCTCCCACGATGGACTGGACCGGCGAAGTCCAATGATCCGCGGAAATCAGCAAGTTAACAGCCATACAAAACCAGCGTAGCCTTTACGTAGCCTCCGCAAACATCCTTACGCCCGTGCACCGGACGACCAACCTTTAGATGAAAGGGCATCGCGCGTAGACAGTGCCGCTTTAGGCTCCCTGGGCGTCTAGTACGGGCGGGGAGGTAGATACCCGACCAATGTCAGAGCCTTTCCACAATCAGGAACTTCCCTCAACAGAACAGACGGCTGAGGGACACCCGCTGTCGCCCACCCAGGCGCTCGCCCACCTCTTCGAGGTACATAACCGCGCGCTGCACTCGTTCCTCATGGCCCGGCTCGGCAACGAGGAGGAAGTCAAGGAAGTCACCCAGGAAGCCTACGCGCGGCTGCTGCGGCTCGATCGGCGGGAGGCGATTAGCTTCCTGCGCGCGTATCTCTTCAAGACGGCTGCTCACATTGCGGTGGATCGCGCACGCCAGCGGCGCAACCGCGAGCGCCTTGATGCGCAGAACCCCACGCCGGATTTCATCGACGCGGCCAGTCCCGATCGTCGGGCGCTTGCGGCGGAGGAACTCGCCCTGGTCGCCGAAGCACTGAAGGAGCTGCCGCCGAGGTACCGCCAGGCTTTTCTGCTGCGGCGCTTTTCCGAGCGCACGCCTGAGCAGATCGCCGCCGAGCTCGGCATCGGACTGCGGATGGTGCGCAACTACATCAGCCGAACCACGATCTACTGCAAGCTCCGGATCGAGGGACTCTCGGCCGCGGAAGCCCGAAGGCGGGTGATCCCGTGAGCGGCTCCGCTCCCCTCGTTTCGGATATTGCGCGCATGCAAGAAGCCATGGAGTGGCTTCAGCACCTGGGCAGTGAGGATTCGACTGACCATGATGTCGCGGAGTGGCTCAGCTGGTACGAGACTGACGCCCACAACCGCCAGGCCTTTGATGAGATGCGGGACTTCTGGCTCCAGACCGGCCGGCTGACGGAGGTGGCGGGCTTCGATGCTTGGTGTGCAGCCGAACGGCAGAGGATGGGCGCCCAAGTGAGGCGCCCGGTGCGGAGCGTCTGGTCAGTGCTAAGGCGGACCTGGCATACAGGCGAGCATGCTTGGAGCTGGCGACGCGCAGGGGTCACGGCCGCAGCGGCCGTACTTTCGTTGTTCATGGGTGTCGTGTCGGTTCGGCTCTGGAGCGAACGCCAGCCGCGCACACCTACTGTCAGCGCCGCCGGGGTTTCAATGGTGCGCCACGCGCAACTGCCGGATGGATCGGCGGTCGACCTCGCTCCCGATAGCGTGCTGGCCATCGAGTTCACGCCCGGTGAGCGCACCATCGATCTTCAGCGCGGTGAGGCCTTCTTTTCCGTGGCGCCGAACCGCTCCCGCCCGTTCATCGTCAAGGCGCTCGGGCTTCGGGTCCGCGCCCTCGGCACCGAGTTCAACGTTCGGCAATCCCTAAGCCGCGTGACCGTGACAGTGACCGAGGGGATCGTGGATGTGTACGGCGAAGCCGGAAACAAGAGCGGTAGTTCCTCCGCGTCGCCGGCTCCCGGTGGCAATGGCTTACTCCGTCTGAGCGCGGGCAACCAAGTAGTCTGGGATGAGCGGACCGGCGAGCGCACCGTCCGCGCCACGGAGCCGGAGCGCGCGGTGGCCTGGCGCACAGGGCGGCTCGAGTACATCGATGAGCCGCTCGCGGCCGTGGTGTCCGATGTCAATCGCTACGGCTCGCGGCAGATCGACATCCGCGAAACTGACGTCGGCCGACTGACGTATACCGGAACGGTGTTCACGGGAATGTTGGATGAATGGCTCCAGGCTCTACCGAGCGAGTTTCCCGTGCGCGTCATCAC
>VBNY01000224.1 GCA_005877705.1 Gammaproteobacteria bacterium | reverse complement strand
GTTCCGCAGCACGTTGAAGTACATGCGGTGAAGCGCCTCGACGTCCTCGAGCCGCACGCACTCGTTGACCTTGTGGATCGACGCATTCACCACCCCGAGCTCTACCACCTGAGCGCCGAGCGGGGCGATGAAGCGCCCATCGGACGTGCCTCCGCCGGTTGACAACTTCGGCAGCGACCCCGTCACCTCCGCTACCGCTGCGCCCACCGCATCCGACAGCGTGCCGGGCGGCGTATAGAACGGTTCCCCTGAGAGGTACCACTCGAGCGTGTAGCGCACGCCGTGCTTGCGCAGGATGCCCTCAACCGTCTCCTTCAGAGCCTCCAGGGTCTGCACCGGGGAATAACGCAGATTGAAGCGCGCCTTGAGCTCGCCCGGAATCACGTTGGGGGCGCCGGTGCCCGCATTGAGGTTGGATACCTGGAAGGTCGTCGGCTGGAAGTGCTCCGTACCGGCATCCCAGAGGCGGCTGGTGAGCTCCGCCAGGGCGGGAGCGAGCGTGTGCACGGGGTTTTCGGCCAGCTGGGGATAGGCCACATGCCCCTGCACACCATGCACCGTCAAGCGCCCACTGAAGGATCCCCTTCGGCCGACTTTGATGGTGTCGCCGATCGAGGCTTCGCTCGAGGGCTCGCCCACCACGCACCAGTCTATGCGCTCGCGCCGCGCGGCGAGCGTCTCGACCACGCGCTTGGTCCCATCGACCGAGGGGCCTTCCTCATCGCTGGTGATGAGATAGGCGATCGAGCCTTTGTGACGGGGATGGGCGCGGACGAATTGCTGCGTCGCCGTGAGCATCGCGGCGAGTCCACTCTTCATATCGGCCGCGCCACGGCCGTAAAGGACTCCATCGCGGATGGACGGCACGAACGGGTCCGTACGCCATTCCTCGAGCGGCCCGGTCGGCACCACATCCGTATGTCCGGCGAAGCACAACACCGGAGCGCTGCTCCCGTGCCTGGCCCAGAAGTTCTCGACATTGCCAAAGGGCAGGGGCTCGATCGCAAAGCCCAGAGCCGCCAGACGCTCGGTCATGACCTGCTGGCAGCCCTCGTCCGCCGGCGTCACGGAGCGGCGCGCCATCAGATTCTGAGTCAGCTCAAGGGTTTCGGACATTCGCGCAGCCGGTGTAGCCTTAGCGAGCCATGAGGGCGAAACGGCTCGCGTTTATACGGCGAGCCGCGGGGCGCAGCAAGGCGTTTTCGTTTTGGCCAGCGAATCGCGGGCCAGTTCCTGCGGCACACCGCCTGCTGTCACGCTGATGCCATCTTCAACCGCCAGGCTGTCGGCCATGCGCATCGGGCGAGTCCGAAGCGAGCCCTCGGCGCCGGCTTGGCTGTCATGAGACCGTCATATTTCAGTCATCTAATGCGCGCCATCGGGCAGCTTGATGTCCTGACGAGTCCCATGCGCGGGCCGCCGTGCCATCACGCCATCAAACGTCCTGACCAAGTCCACCAGAGTGCAGGAGCCGAGTCATGAAACCTTTCAATCCGAAGGGGACCCTCGTTGCGGCGCTGGCCGCCGCTGCGGTCGCGGGAGGCGCGCATGCGGCCGACATCTCGGGTGCCGGTGCGACGTTCCCCTATCCGATCTATTCAAAATGGGCCGATGCCTACAAGAAGCAAACGGGCGTCGGGCTCAACTATCAGTCGATCGGCTCGGGGGGCGGCATCAAGCAGATCAAGGCAAAGACGGTCACGTTCGGCGCCTCCGACATGCCGCTGAAGCCGCAGGAGGTCAAGGAGGCCGGCCTGGTGCAATTCCCGATGATCATCGGGGGGGTCGTGCCCGCGGTGAACGTCAAGGGTGTGCAGCCCGGACAGATGGTGCTCGACGGGGTGACCGTGGCTTCAATCTATCTCGGCGAGATCACCAAGTGGAACGACCCGCGCATCAAGAAGCTCAATCCCAGGCTGACCCTCCCGGACACCGCGATCGCGCCTGTGTATCGCTCGGACGGCTCCGGAACCAATTTCCTGTTCTCGGACTATCTCTCGAAAGCCAGCCCGAAGTTCCAGCAGACGATCGGCTCCAGCACCTCCGTGCAGTGGCCCGTGGGCATCGGCGCCAAGGGTAACGAGGGCGTCGCGAACATGACGACCCAGACGGATGGCGCGATTGGCTACGTGGAGTATGCGTACGCCAAGCAAAACAAAATGGCGTACGCGCAACTCATCAACAAGGCCGGCAAGGCCGTGGCTCCGAGCGCAGATACTTTCCAGGCCGCGGCGGCGAGCGCCGATTGGGCGCATGCTCAGAATTACTACCTGATTCTCACGGATCAGGCCGGGGCCAACAGCTGGCCGATTACCGGCGCCAGCTTTATCCTCGTATATGCTGCGCCGCCGGATCCCGTGGCGACGGGCCAAGCGCTCAAGTTCTTCGACTGGGCGTACAAGAATGGCGGCCAGATGGCCGCGGCGCTCGATTACGTGCCGCTGCCGGCGAGCCTCATCAAACAGGTGCGGGCAACCTGGAAGGCTGAGATCAAGGGCGTACCGGCAGTGGCCAGCCGCATGGGCGGCTGCCGCTTGGGTCTGGGGGATGGAACAAGCTAGCGTCAAGATTCGCCACCGGCCATGAGCAGCGTGGCCGCAATTGATCCGCGGCACGCGGCCGGCCAGAGGCTGCGGGAGCGCATTTTCCGCGGCGCCACCCTCGCTGCCGCGCTTCTCGTGCTGACACTCCTGGGCGGGGTGGCCGTGTCGCTCACGAGGGGTGCGTGGCCCGCCTTCTCGCATTTCAAGCTCGCATTCCTCACGCGCGAGATTTGGAACCCGGTGACGGACCAGTATGGCGCGCTCGCGCCGGTCTACGGCACGCTCGTCACTTCGCTGATCGCGATGGCCGTGGCGATCCCGATCAGCTTCGGCATCGCGGTCTTTCTCACGGAACTGGCGCCGGTGTGGCTCAAGCGTCCGGTCGGAATTGCGATCGAGCTGCTCGCGGCCGTGCCCAGCATCATCTTCGGCATCTGGGGGCTGTTCGTGCTCGCGCCGATCCTGCAGCGGCACGTGCAGCCGTGGCTCATCGAGTGGCTCGGGCCGCTGCCGGGCATCGGCAGGCTTTTTCAAGGTCCACCGTTCGGCATCGGCGTGCTCACCGCAGGCGTCGTGCTCGCGATCATGGTCATTCCGTTCATTTCCGCCGTGATGCGCGACGTCTTCGAGACCGTGCCCGATGTCCTCAAGGAATCCGGCTACGGATTGGGCGCCACCACCTGGGAAGTGATCTGGAAGGTGGTCGTGCCGCATTCGCGGGTCGGCATGGTCGGCGGAGTCATGCTCGGCCTGGGGCGGGCGCTCGGTGAGACCATGGCCGTCACGTTCGTGATCGGTAATGCGCACCGCGTCAGCTCCTCGCTGCTCGCGCCGGGGACCACCATCTCGGCCTCGATCGCCAACGAATTCACCGAGGCGGTGGGCGACCTGTATACCTCGTCGCTCGTGGCACTCGGGGCGCTGTTGTTTCTGATCACGTTCACCGTCATCGCCAGCGCGCGTTTCATGCTGTTACGTCTCGACCGCCGAGCGCTCTCCTCCGTATGAGCCGGCGCGCGGTACGCAAATTCACCAATGCGCTGGCGCTCGCTCTGTCGGGGCTCGCGACGGCACTCGGCCTCGCCTTCCTCGGCGCCATCCTCTGGACGCTCATCAAGAACGGGCTCGCCGGCATCTCGACCACCGTGTTCACCGCGATGACGCCCCCGCCGGGTGGCAGCGGCGGACTGCTGAATGCCATCTACGGGAGCGCGGCCATGACACTGATCGGGATCCTCATCGGAGCGCCGATCGGCATGCTTGCGGGAACCTACCTCGCCGAATACGGGCGCACGACGCGCATCAGCGCCGTGATCCGCTTCGTGAACGATGTGCTGCTCAGCGCCCCTTCCATCATCGTCGGCTTG
Organism: Gammaproteobacteria bacterium; assembly: GCA_005877705.1. GTDB lineage: Bacteria > Pseudomonadota > Gammaproteobacteria > Steroidobacterales > Steroidobacteraceae > 13-2-20CM-66-19. The sequence goes on along the minus strand of VBNY01000224.1, from coordinate 3,512 downwards.
TTCATCTACGAAGTCCTCGTGGTTCGCATGGGGCACTTCTCGGCGATCGCCGGTGCGGTGGCGCTCGCGGTCATTGCCATGCCCGTGACGGTGCGAACGACCGAAGACATGCTGAACCTGGTGCCGCAGGGCATGAAGGATGCTTCCACGGCGATGGGCGCGTACCCATGGCGCACGATCACCAACATCATTTATCCGGCCGCCCGCAGCGGTATCGTGACCGGGCTGCTGCTGGCCGTGGCGCGCATCAGCGGCGAGACGGCGCCGCTGCTGTTCACGGCACTCAACAACCAGTTCTGGAGCACGGATCTGGGCGCCCCGATGGCTAACCTGCCGGTGGTGATCTTCCAGTTCGCCTTGAGCCCCTACAAGAACTGGCAGCAGCTCGCCTGGTCCGGAGCTTTGCTGATCACGCTGGCCATTCTCATTCTCAGCATCAGCGCGCGCCTGATCGTGTCGACGCTGACCCCGGGCGGCAAGCGGTGAGCGTGCCCCGGGCAAGCGTGGGTGCTGCGCGCGTTGCAGCCGCCGCAGCGCACGATGTCAAGTTCGAGGTGCGGCACCTCGACTTCTATTACGAGCGCTTTCAGGCCCTGAAGGACGTCAACCTGACGCTCGCCGACCGCAACATCACGGCCTTCATCGGTCCGTCCGGTTGCGGCAAGTCGACGCTGCTGCGGGTGTTCAACCGTATGTACGCCTTGTACCCCGGTCACCGCGCGACCGGCGACGTGCTGCTCGACGGCGAGGACATCCTCGCGCCCACGGTTGACGTGGCGAGCCTGCGGTTTCGCGTCGGGATGGTGTTTCAGAAGCCGACGCCGTTTCCGATGTCGATCTTCGATAACGTCGCGTTCGGCCTGCGCCTGGCGCGCCGCATCACGCGCGCCGAGCTCGGCGAGCGGGTCGAGGCGGCCCTGCGCGATGCGGCCATGTGGGAAGAGGTCAAGGACAAGCTCAACGAGGATGGGCGCAGCCTCTCCGGGGGCCAGCAGCAGCGCCTGTGCATTGCGCGTACCATTGCTCTGCAGCCCGAAGTCGTGCTGTTCGATGAGCCGACCGCCGGGCTCGATCCCATCTCGACGCTGCGGGTCGAGGAGACGCTGCAGAGCCTGCGCGAGAAGTACTGCATCGCCATCGTGACCCACAACTTGCAACAGGCGGCACGGGTCTCGAATGTCACGGCCTTCATGTACCTGGGCGAGCTCATCGAGATCGGACCGACCGAGCAGATGTTCACGGCACCGAAGAACCGCAGGACCGATGACTACGTCACCGGGCGGTTCGGGTAAGTGCGGACAATCGCAAGCGGCGCGCATACATGATTCAACCTGGAGAGCGAACGGTGCACGAGCGCAGGCGAGCTGAACCGGCCGGGGCGGGCGGTGCCGACGGGGGTCAGCGGCACCGCGGCGAGAGCGGCCTGAACCTCAAGCCGAGCGGGCGCGTGCATGTTCCCGCATCCTTGGAGGAGCGGACCTCGGGACCGGCGGTGGGGCAGACCTCGGTTGAGGATCCCGTCTTCTCCTGTCGGGACGTGAACGTCTTCTACGGCTCCAAGCACGCGCTGAAGAACGTGACCCTCGACGTCGCGCGCAAGCAGGTGCTGGCGATGATCGGTCCTTCCGGCTGCGGCAAGTCGACGTTTCTGCGCTGCCTGAATCGCATGAACGAAACGATCCCGGGAGCGCGCGTCACGGGATTGATCACCCTCGACGGACAGGATATCCATGACAAACGCCAGGACGTCGTGCAGATCCGCGCGCGCGTGGGCATGGTGTTTCAGAAGCCGAACCCGTTTCCAAAGTCCATCTACGACAACGTCGCATACGGTCCGCGCATCCACGGCCTCGCGCCTAGCCGCGCCGATCTCGACGACATCGTGTGCGCGAGCCTGCAGCGCGCCGGACTGTGGGACGAGGTGAAGGATCGCCTTCGCCGTCCGGGCACCGGCTTGTCGGGCGGCCAGCAGCAGCGCCTGTGTATCGCCCGCACGATCGCCGTGCAGCCGGAGGTGATCCTCATGGACGAGCCGTGCTCGGCTCTCGATCCCATTGCGACGGCCCGCATCGAGGACCTCATCGATGAGCTGCGAGCCTCCTACGCGATCGTCATCGTCACGCACTCGATGCAGCAGGCCGCGCGCGTGTCGCAGCGGACGGCCTACTTCCATCTGGGCGAGCTCATCGAAGTCGGCGAGACCGATCGGTTCTTCACGTCGGACTTGCGGTGCCGTTATTGTGCAGGCCGCAAAAGTCGCGCCTTATGGGCACCCCAGGAAATCGCAGACGATTTCCTGGGACCCCGCCGCGGCCGGGCTTGGCATGCGGGCGAAAACCACGCTTTTCGCCCGCCGTCAAAACTGTGCGACGGCGTCGGTCCGCTGAAACGGCCACAGGCCAGTTTCAGCCCATACAGAATCGCCGCAGGCAGCCGCAGGCCACTTTTTCACATTGATGTCTAGACGCCTTAGCCTTGCGAGGCGCTCGATCGCGCGCCCTAGAAATTGACGAGCACCCACACGCCGCCCTCGGTATAGGTCCCATCGACTGAGCCGCCGATCTGACCGTCGAAGCCCTTGGGCGTCTTGGTGATGTCGCCGTTGTACGCGTTGATGATCCCATTCTCGACCTTCTCGCGCTTCACGGCGAGGGCCACGTCGATCTTTTTGTTCGCGTGCCACGCCAAGCCCGCGTTGTAATAGCGGTCCTTCAGATCTGGGTGCAGGTCCTTGCTGGGCTTGGACACATCGGCACGGGCGAATACCGACCAGCTGGGATCGAGGTTGTAGGCGCCCCAGAGCGAGAAGCCATCGGCCTTGTCCTCGTTCGGACTCACGATGACGAACGCCGCGGTCGGGACCGTCGTGCCGGCTGAGCCGGCGCCCCAATCCTTGGCGTAGAAATACTCCGCGCCGAGCCGCCACTGGGGGTTCACGAAGGCGACCAGCGCATCGAAGCGGCTCGCCGTGTTGGCCGTACTCTGCGTCTCGGTCTGCTGGCCGCGCTTGCCGCTGTAGAAGCCGGCGGCGATCGTCACCTCCTGGATGGGGGAGTAGCCGATACGGCCTTCCACGTCGACGCTCTTGGAGCGGGTGGTGGTACGGTACCCGTTGCCGTTGATGACGGATACGGCGTAGCTCACCGTGTTGTCGGCCAGCTTGCCGTTGACGTGCAGTCCCCAGTCCGCGGTGGTGCCGAAGCTCAGCCGGTCGATGAGCAGCTTCTCGATGTACCGATAGCCGTAGAAGCTCTCAGCGAACAGCACCCACGGAAGATCCGCGGAGCCGAGCTGCGCGGCGAAGGCATCAGAGACCTTCGCCTGCACATAGGCCTTTTTGATGAACACCTCGGCAAAATTCGCACTGCTCACATAGTTGAAGTCCGTGGTCACATTGGCCGACCAGATCTCATCGAAGCTGTGATTGACGATGAGGTAGCCGCGCTTGACATCCGTGCCCACGCCGCTGGCATCGGTCTTCACAGCGTTGCTTTTCTGGTCGATGTAGGTGA
>VBNY01000223.1 GCA_005877705.1 Gammaproteobacteria bacterium | reverse complement strand
CGGCGAGGCCGCGCGGCAGCGATTCGGACGCGGCTGCGTGCTCCTCGGCGATGCGGGTGGCGAGTGGGGCGCTCATGCCATCTCTCACGCTGCCTCATCCGTTACCCAGTCGTAGCCGCGCCGCTCGAGCTCGACCGCGAGCGTGCGGTCGCCGCTGCGCGCGATTCGGCCGCGTACCAGGACATGCACGTGATCCGGAACGATGTAGTCCAGCAGGCGCTGATAGTGCGTGACCAGAACGATCGATCGCTCCGGCGAGCGCAGCGTGTTCACGCCGTTGGCGACGAGCTTCAACGCATCGATGTCGAGTCCGGAATCCGTCTCGTCCAGGATCGCGAGCCGCGGCTCGAGCACGAGCATCTGCAGGATCTCGTTGCGCTTCTTTTCGCCGCCCGAGAAGCCCTCATTCACGCCGCGGGACAGAAAGCTGTCCTCGATGTGCATCAGCTTCATTCGGTCGCGCACCAGCCCCAGGAATTCGAAGGCATCGACTTCCGCCAGCCCGCGATGCTTGCGCACGGCGTTCAAGGCGGCCTTCAGCAGATAGACGTTGTTCACCCCGGGGATCTCCACCGGGTACTGAAAGCCGAGAAATACGCCTTCGCGCGCCCGCTCCTCGGGGGCGAGGGCGAGCAGATCGCGTCCTTCGTAGAGGATCTTCCCCGCGGTGATCTCATAGCCGGGCCGGCCCGCGAGCACGTGGGCGAGCGTGCTCTTGCCGGAGCCGTTCGGCCCCATGATCGCGTGCACCTCGCCGGGCCGGACTGCGAGCGTGACACCGCTCAGAATCTCCTTGCCGTCCACCCTGACGTGCAGGTTGTCGATCTTCAGCATGGCGTTTTCAGAGTGCATCTCAGTTCCCAGTCCTGTCTCAACCTACCGCGCCCTCGAGGCTCACCGCGAGCAGGTTCTGCGCCTCCACGGCAAACTCCATCGGCAGCTCCTTGAACACCGACTTGCAGAAGCCGCTCACGATCATGTTCACGTCGTCTTCCTCGGAAATGCGCCTCGCCAGGCAATAGAAGAGCTGGTCGTCGCTGATCTTCGAGGTGCTCGCCTCGTGCTCCACGGTTGCCGACGGGTTCTTCACTTCCACGTAAGGGAAGGTGTGCGCGCCGCACTTGCCGCCCATCAACAAGGAGTCGCACTGCGTGAAATTGCGCGCGCCATGCGCGCTCGGCAGCATCTTCACGAGCCCGCGATACGTGTTCTGTCCGTGGCCGGCCGAGATACCCTTCGAGACGATCGTGCTGCGCGTGTCGCGGCCGATGTGGATCATCTTCGTGCCCGTGTCGGCCTGCTGGTGGTTGTTCACCGTGGCCACGGAGTAGAACTCGCCGATCGAGCCCTCGCCGCGCAGCACGCAGCTCGGGTATTTCCAGGTGATCGCCGAGCCGGTCTCGACCTGGGTCCAGGAGATATGCGAGTTGCGGCCGCGGCACTCGCCGCGCTTGGTGACGAAGTTGTAGATGCCGCCGACGCCGTTCGCATCGCCCGGGTACCAGTTCTGCACGGTCGAGTACTTGATGTAAGCATCATCAAGAGCGACGAGCTCGACGACCGCGGCGTGCAGCTGATTCTCGTCGCGCATTGGAGCTGTACATCCTTCTAAATAGCTCACGTAGGCGCCTTCATCGGCGATGATCAGCGTGCGCTCGAACTGCCCTGTCTTCGCCGCGTTGATGCGGAAGTACGTGGACAACTCCATCGGGCAACGGACGCCTTTGGGCACGTACACGAACGAGCCGTCGGAGAACACGGCGGAGTTGAGTGTGGCGAAGAAATTGTCGGTGTAGGGCACGACGCTGCCGAGATACCGCTCGATGAGCTCAGGGTGCTTCTGCACGGCCTCGGAGAACGGGCAGAACACGACGCCCGCCGCGGCGAGGCGCTCCTTGAACGTGGTGGCAACGGAAACGCTGTCGAACACGGCATCCACCGCCACGCCGGCGAGACGCGCCCGCTCGTGAAGCGGCACCCCGAGCTTCTCGTAGGTCGCCAGCAGCTTTGGATCGACCTCATCGAGGCTCTTAGGGCCGCCCGCGCGCGCTTTCGGCGCGGAGTAGTACGAGATCGCCTGATAGTCGAGCGGCGCGACCTTCACGTGCGCCCAATGCGGCTCGCGCATCTGCAGCCAGTGCCGCAGCGCCTTCAGCCGCCACTCGGTGAGGAAGGCGGGCTCGTTCTTCTTGCGCGAGATGAGCCGCACGACATCCTCATCGAGCCCGGGCGCGACCGTATCGGAATCGATCTCGGTCACGAAGCCGTGCTTGTAGCCGCGCGCGATCAGGCTTTCCAACTGCTTGGCGGTTTCACTCATGGCGTTGCATTTCTAAGAGCGGGCCGGGGTGCGGGACGTGGCGGCCTTCATCTCGCGCTCGAGCGCGGACAGCCGGACCTGGGTCGAGTCGATGCCTGCAAGCTGCGCCAGACTCACCTCGTACAGCGAGCGGCGGATCGCGAGATTCAGCCGCTGCCAGACGCGGCCCACGCGGCAGGTGTCCTCGATCTCGCAATTGCCATGCCCCATCGAGCAGTCGGTCAAGGCCAGCGGGCCGTCCAGGGCGTCGAGGATCGCGGCCGCGCTGATCTGCGTGGCCGGCCGTGCGAGCTGATACCCACCATGCAGGCCCCGTGTCGATGTCACGAGCTTTTCGCGCTGCAGCTGCTTGAGCAGCTTGCTCACGGTCGGCGCGGCAATGTGCGTCTGCTCAGCCAGTGCGGTAGCGGTCTGCACGCGATCCGGCTGCTCGGCGAGAGCAGCCAGAAGCACGGTGGCGTAGTCGGTCAGCCTGCTTATACGGAGCATAGAGTGGGTCCCTTAAACTAGGACTAGTTTAGTACTCATTTGTTCCGGAACCAAGCCCTTCTCTCGCGCTTTGGCCCGAGGGGCCCCCGCCGGGTTCCTCTATCTTCCGGTGCATATACGGAACTCGAGCATTGCCTGATCCTTGCGGTTGCAGAGCTTCGCTCAAGTCTCACCTGCCGGCCGGCGCTGCGGCCGATTTGGTATTCTTGGGCTCCTTTTTTCCGCTCATGACCGTACGGACTGCCCTTACCGCCCGCTTGCGCGCGCCGCAGGGCGGCCCGTCGATGCTGGAGGACTGGACGATGAACCGCAGCGAGCTCGCACGTGTTGCGAATGCGATGGTGGCCAAGAACAAGGGCATTCTGGCGGCGGACGAGAGCACCGGCACCATCAAGAAGCGCTTTGACGCCATCAAGCTCGAATCCACCGAGGAGCACCGGCGCCTGTATCGCGAACTGCTGTTCACCGCGCCGGGCGGCGCCGAGTGGATCAGCGGTGTCATCCTCTACGATGAGACCATCCGTCAGAAGACCAAGGACGGAACGCCGTTTCCCGAATACCTGACCAAGCGCGGGATGCTCCCGGGCATCAAGGTGGACACGGGCGCCAAGCCGTTTGCCGGCTTTGCCGGCGAGACCATCACCGAGGGGCTCGACGGCCTGCGCGAGCGGCTCGGGGAGTACCGCAATCTCGGTGCGCGCTTTGCGAAGTGGCGCGCAGTCATCGACATCGGCGACGGCATTCCCACGCCGTACGCGATCCAGGCCAACGCCCATGCTCTGGCACGCTACGCCGCCCTTTGCCAGGAAGCGGACATCGTGCCGATCGTCGAGCCGGAAGTGCTCATGGATGGCGCGCACTCGATCGAGCGCTGCGAGCAGGTGACCGATGCCGTGCTGGCGCGGGTGTTCGGCGAGCTGTTCGAGCACCGCGTGTACCTGGAGGGGATGGTCCTGAAACCGAACATGGTGATCTCCGGCAAGAAGGCCGCGAATCGCGCGCCTCCGGAGGCGGTGGCGGCGGCGACCGTCCGATGCCTGAAGCGGCATGTGCCCCCCGCCGTGCCCGGCATCGCGTTTCTCTCCGGAGGACAATCCCCGACGGAGGCGACGCAGCACCTGTCGCTGATCAACAAGCTCGGGCCGCTGCCCTGGTCGCTCACATTCAGCTACGGCCGCGCGTTGCAGGACACGGCGCTCAAGGCGTGGGGCGGAGCTGCAGCCAACTTCGGCAGCGCGCAGCAGGAATTCGCCAAACGCGCGAAGCTGAACGGCCTGGCAACCACGGGTCGCTACTCCCAGGAGATGGAGAGCCAGGCCGCCTGACGGAGGCGGCTGCAACCCTCGCGTGACAAGCCTCGAATCCCCACAACCCACGTCAGCCGCACAAGCCGGGGACGTGGTGGTCGACGTGCGCGACGTGCACTATGCGATCGACAAGCGGCCCATTCTTTCAGGGATCGACCTGCGCGTGCGCCGCGGCCTCATCACCGCGATCATGGGCCCGAGCGGTACCGGGAAGACGACGCTGCTGAAGCTGATCACGGCGCAAGTCACCGCCGACCGCGGGCAGGTCGTCGTCCTCGGCCGCGACGTGGCGCAGCTCAAGGGCTCCGAGATCTACGCCCTGAGAAAGCGCATGGGCATGCTGTTTCAGAACGGCGCGCTGCTCACCGACATGGATGTGTTCGAGAACGTCGCCTTTCCGGTGCGCGAGCACACGGATCTGCCGGACCCGCTGATCCGCAAGCTCGTGTTCATCAAGCTGCAGGCTGTGGGGCTGCGCGGGGCTGCGGGGCTCATGCCCGGCGAGCTCTCGGGCGGCATGGCCCGCCGCGTGGCGCTGGCGCGCGCCATCGTCATGGACCCTGAGATCCTGATCTACGACGAGCCCTTTGTCGGACTCGATCCGATCTCCCTGGGGGTCATCATGCGCCTCATCAAGCAGATGAACGAGGCCTTGGGGATCACCAGCATCGTCGTCTCGCACGACGTGCAGGAGTTGTCCACGATCGCACACAACAGCTATCTCCTGTCGAGCGGGCGCGTGGCCGCCGCGGGCTCCCCGCAGGAGCTGCGCAAGAGTGATTCGGAAGCGGTGCGGCAATTCATCACGGGCAGCCCCGACGGCCCGGTGCCGTTCCACTATCCCGCGCCCGACTACAACACCCAACTCCTCACTGCGGACGAGCCATGAGCAATGGCAAATACAACGGCTACCTGCGCGAAGGTGTGCGCAGGATGGGGGCCGTGGCGATCTTCTTTTTCCGCATTCTCATCCAGTGCGTGCCGGCCACGGGGCGACCCCGGCTGATCGTGTACCAGATCTTCAACGCCGGCGCTCGCTCGCTGATCATCATCATGCTCGCGGGGCTGTTCGTTGGGATGGTGCTCGGTCTTCAGGGGTTCGAGCTGCTGCAGCGCTTCGGCTCCGAGGAGACGCTCGGCACGGCGGCGGCGCTCGGACTTCTGAGGGAGCTTGGTCCGGTAATCACGGCGCTGCTGTTCGCGGGCCGGGCCGGCACGGCGCTCACCTCGGAAATCGGCCTCATGCGCGCCACGGACCAGCTCACGGCGATGGAGATCATGGCCGTCGACCCGCTGCGCTACGTGGCCGCTCCGCGCTTCCTGGGCGGCGTGATCGCGATGCCGCTGCTGGCTGCGATCTTCAACATCATCGGTCTGTTCGGCGCGCAGCTCGTCGGAGTCCAGATGATGGGCATCGACAGGGGGTCGTTCTGGTCCCAGATGCAAGATTCGGTTGAGTTTCGCGACGTCACGGAAGGCGTCGTCAAGAGCCTCGTGTTCGGAGTCGCGTGCAGTCTCATAGCGGTGCACGAGGGCTATCACTCGGAGCCGACCGCCGCGGGTGTTGGGCTCGCGACGACGCGCACCGTCGTCGCCTCCTCGGTGCTGACGCTGCTGCTCGACTACGTGCTCACCGCCGTTTTCATCAGGGGATAGAGCAATGCTTGCGGAGATATTCTGATGCGCGCCAATCGGACACTCGAGATCGGCACAGGCCTGTTCGTGCTGCTGGGCTTTGCCGCGCTGTTCTTTCTCACGACGCAGCTGCCGGCGAGCGGGCTGAAGCTCACCCGGGCCAAGGCCGGCTATCATGTGAGCGCCGAGTTCGACAACATCGGGGATCTCAAGGTCGGCTCGCCGGTCACGATGGCCGGGGTGCGCGTCGGGGAGGTGGAGGCGATCCGCTTCGACCCCAAGACGTACAAGGCCGTGGTCAGCATGCGGATCGATCCGCAGTTCAACCAGATCCCCGAGGACAGCTTCGCGAGCATCCAGACGCAAGGGCTGCTTGGAGGCAAGTACATCGGCATCAGTCCCGGAGGACTCGACACCTTCCTCAAGGACGGCAGCCGCATCGATCAGACGCAGTCCGCCCTCGTGCTGGAAAGCCTCATCAACAAGTTCTTCGCGAACTAC
>VBNY01000222.1 GCA_005877705.1 Gammaproteobacteria bacterium | reverse complement strand
TTGTGCGGCCCGTGGCCGGGTGTTGGGCAGTGGTGAGCGTCAGGCGAGGCGCGGCATATCGTGACAAGGCCGCGCATTTTCCACCAGAGTCCGCAGATGCTCAATGACGGTCGGCAGCAATGCGTGTGCCGTGTTCCCCGCCCGCGGCAGCTGCGCGGCGCCAGGTGTGCCGGCAGCGGCGCGCCGCAAGCTGCCCGGATGTCGTGAGCCGCCGACATGATGACTTATCTCACGGCCGCGTGGGCGGTTTCACATTATCCGCCGCTCGAGCGCGTACTGCGTCAAGACTTGGGCGGTCGCGGGGCTTTAGAGCGACCCAGTTCACTGCCGCCCGCGGTGGTCTCTCTGTTACGATTTCGTGGCACTGCGACTGTCGGGGCGAGGAACCGAAGCGGCTTCGCGGTGGTCCCTTTCAGGCAAGCCACGGCTTCGATCCGCGACACCACGATCATGAGCGTATTGCGTCTGACTCAGTTCACAGACCCGCACCTCTACGGCGACGAAACGGGATCGCTGCGTGGAGTCGTGACGCTGTCTTCATTGACCGCGGCCCTGGCGCACGCGCAGCTGCGGGATTGGCCGCCCGAGGCTGTGCTGGTGACCGGCGACATCGTGCAGGATGATCCGGCAGGCTATGCGCACTTCCGCCGCCTGTTCGGCTCGCTCGGTATGCCTGTGCTGTGCCTGCCGGGCAACCACGACGAGCCGCAAGCCATGCGCCGCGAGCTCAACGGCCGCCCGTTCGTCCTCGGCGGCTCGCTCGACCTCGGACTGTGGCGCATCGTGCTGCTCGACAGCTGCCTTGCCGGCTCTGCGAGCGGCCGCCTGAGCGAGCGCAGCCTCGCCGAGCTGGACGAGGCGCTCGGCAGCGCGCGCAACCGTCACTGCCTCGTGTGCCTGCACCATCATCCGATCGACATGGAGAGCCGCTGGCTGGACCGCGTCGGTCTGGAGAACGCGGCTGAGTTTCTGAACATCATCGACCGGCACCGCAGCGTGCGCGCGATCGTCTGGGGCCACGTGCACCAGAATTACGACGGGCTGCGCAAGGGAGTGCGGCTGCTCGCCACACCCTCCACCTGCGCGCAGTTCCTGCCCCGCGCCGATGACTTCGCCGTCGACCGGCGCCCGCCGGCCTATCGCACTCTCGAGTTGCGAGCCGACGGCTCCATCCTGACGGAGGTCGTGTGGGTCGAACAATGCGCCGCTGGCTCCTCGCGCTCGGCCTGCTCGGCAGCCTGACCGCGCACGCCGGGAGCCCCGTCTGGGCGCTCCACGGCGAGCACAACACCGTGTATCTCGCTGGCTCCGTTCACCTGCTCAGGGCGAACGATGCGGCGCTCCCGGCGGCGTTCGAGCGTGCCTACGCCGGCTCCCGGGCGCTCGTGATGGAGCTCGATCTCGGCAAGCTCGACCAACTCGAGGCGGGGAGCTGGATGATGGCGCACGGCACCCTGCCCGACGGCAGCAGCTTACGCAAAGCGGTCGGCGAGGAGCGCTACCGCCGCGTCACTGCGGAGGCGGATCGCCTCGGCCTGCCCATGGAGGCAGCCGACAGGCAGACGCCCTGGGCGATCGGGCTGGAGCTGTTGGAGTTGCAGTACATGCAGCTCGGCTTCGATCCCGAGCAGGGCGTCGAGCAGCAGCTCGAGCGCCGAGCACAAGCCGACGGCAAGCCGACGAGCGGCCTCGAAACCGTTACCGAGCAACTCGGCGTGTTCGAGACGCTCTCGCCCGAGGATCAGGCGCGCTTCCTCGATCTCGTCGTCACCGAGATGCACGAGGTCGAGAGCGAGACTCAATCCGTGGTGGCCGCCTGGCGCACGGGCGATGCGCGCAAGCTCGCAGCCCTGCTCGGGGATGAGTACAAGTCCTTCCCGACGCTCTACCGCACGCTGGTGACCGACCGCAACCGGCGCTGGCTGCCGCAGATCGAGAAGCTCCTGAAGGACAAGGACAACTACCTGGTCGTGGTCGGCGCGCTGCACCTGGTCGGCGACGGCGGCTTGCTGGAGTTGATGCGCAAGGACGGCTTTGCCGCCGAGGCGCTGAACTAGCTAGTTTATTGGCTGAAAGAGGCCGAAGGCCCTTTCAGCGGCCAACCTAGCGGCTGTTTCGATCTGCGGGCAAAAGGCGTGGCTTTTGCCCGCCGGGCACGCCAGTTCCGGCTGGCGGCGCTTTCAGCGCTTCGCATAAAACCGCGACAGTCCCACGCCGATCACGACGGTCCACGCCAGCACCAGCCACCCCACGAAGCCATCGAAGCGGCTCAACAGAAACCGCAGCGGCGTTGTCTCGACCGGCTGCGAGATTGCGTGCGTCACCAGCATCACCCACACCCAACCGGCGTGCAGCCCGATGCAGGCGGCGATGTTGCCGGTAGCGGCGCGGACGCGGCCGAGCACCACGCCGACGGCGAGCAGACAGAGGAACGCATCGGCAATACTCAGCGGGTGCGCGAAGGACTGCAGCGTGCCGGCCAACAAGTCGAGTCCGCTCCATGCCGTCACCTGCTCGGGCGGGATGTGGAAGCGCGCAAAGAAATGCGTCGCCGAATACAGCAAAGCGGTCAGCAGGATCGCCGCTCTCGTGCCGGACTCTCGCTCGATGGCGGTGAGCATGGCGCCGCGCAGGAACGTCTCTTCGATGAGGGCAACCGCCAGCCCACTCGACAGGCGCAGCAGCACGAGCTTGACAAGACCCAGCGCGCCGACGCCCGCGGCCTGCGTCCAATCCAGCAGCCCGAGCTCAGTCATGATCCCGACCAGCGCCAGCATGGTCACGGCGCCGAGCGCGAGGCCGATCAACATCTCACGCACAAACTCCCGCCGTGCGCTGCCGTATCCGAGACTCGTCCGATCCGCGACGCCGAGGCGGCGCGCCACGAGCAGGAAGCCCGCCAGCAGCGCGAGCATGCCGATGCGCTCACCGATCCGGTGGAACGGGAAATCGAAGTGCGGGTGTAACAGCAACCACGCCGGATACGTGAACAGCGCGATCGCAACGAGCGCGGCGGCGAACAATCCAAGAAACCAGGCCAGGGCGCGCATGACCTATCCGCGGTGAAAAGGTGACGTACAGTACGGACGGGGGCGAGCGCGTGCAAATCTCCACGATCACGCAACCTTTGGAGCTATCGCGCTTCTTTGCGGGGAACCCAGAATGCCTCCGTAGTCAACAACCGCGGAAGCTATTCCCATGAAGGAGCAACGGGCTCGGCAGATTCTCGAGGCGCTGGTTAACGGAGTCGACCCCCTGACAGGCGAGGAGTTGGCCCCCGGCACGGTCCTGCAGCATGCCGACGTGCTGCGCGCACTGCTTGCCGGCGTGTGCGCGTTGGAGCAAATGGCGGCGCGCGCGCAGCGGCGCGCGCAACTACCCGGCAACGTCGGGCGCGCCTGGACTGCGGAGGAGGAAAGCACGCTGGTCGCGGCGTTCAAGTCCGGGGACTTTCTCGCGGATATCGCCGCAAGACACGGCCGCACGGTGCGCGCGATAGAAGCGCGCCTGGAGAGGCTCGGGCTGCTGACGCCGGACCAGCGCAGCACGCACGACAGTTTCGCGCAGCCCGCGCCGGCAGGCGCGCCGCGTCCGCGGCCACCGTGACCTGGTATTACTCGCTCATCTCTCGGACGAAAGCAGGGCGCGCCACTGGTTCGCGACCTCCGTAAGGCGGAAGCGCGGGTCAGGTCCGGTAACAGGGCGGGCTCCAGAGCGCCAATTGCGGATGCGCTCGATATACGGATCGAAAAGACCCAGGGCCGCAGCCAGCCGCGCCGGACCGCCGCGCCAATGCGCGGGGATATCGCCGAGAATGCCTTCGTAAGCGCGCTGCGCAAAAGTAACCGGCAGCGTCTGTTGGGGATCCGCCAACACTTCAGCTGCCGCGCCGCAATCGTGTGTCAGCACGGGCGTGCCTACCGCTTTCGACTCCGCGAACACCAATCCGAAGGTTTCGGGGAGCACGAAGTTGGGAAAAAACGTGCACAGCGCCGTGCGTACTTGCGCGTGGATCCGTTCCTGGGGCTGCGGCCCGAGATATTCAACACCTTCGATCTGGGCCGATTGCCTGATCTTGTAGCCGGGATTGCCGACTACCAGGCGCAGGTCCGGCATCTGCCGGCGTAGCGCGCGAAACGCATCCAGCGTGAATTTGAGACCTTTGTTAGGCGAGGAAAAGAACACCAGCTTGCGGTCGTCGACAGGCGAGCCGTCCGGCGCAAGCGCATCGTCGACGGGATTGTAGAGCGTGCAGGCGCGCACCCGGTCAGCGACGCGTAGGCGGCGCAGCGTTGCTTCGAGTCCACGCCGCTGTGAATCCGACACGCAGATCACCGTTACCGACATTTCCCGCAGCAGAGCTGCGGTCGATGCAAGGCGGCGGGCGCGTTTTGACCCCGGATTCAATTGGTCGTGCACCCAAAGGTACACACGTGCCTCGGGATAGAGCTCGCGTACGGTCGGGAGTGCGCGCGAGTCGCGATTCAGTATGACGTGCGTAATGCCGGAGATTCGCTGAGGCGGGCGATACCGCCCGTAGGCCTCGGTGCGGTTGTGCTGGATTACGAACGCATCCAGAGCGTCGGCGATCCGCGTAATGCTCGCCTCCGTCCCGCCCATGGCCTGCTGTCGCAGGGTTCTGCTGTCGTAGGGTTTCTGACAGGTCCAATCGAAGAACAAGATGGCGCTCATAGGAGAGTATTCTACGCAGCTGCAACGAGTGAGCGGCGAGGTGCGCGTGGCGAGTCGGACCGGACTATCGGCATGCATTATCACGTACAACGAAGCCGATCGTATCGAGGCGTGCCTGCGCTCCGTGGCCTTCAGCGATGAGATCATCGTCGTCGATTCACATTCGACGGATGCGACCCGCGAGCTCGCGAGCGCCCTTGGCGCGCGCGTCATCGAGCGCGACTGGCCCGGATATCGCTCGCAGAAGCAGTTCGCGGTGGATTGCGCGCGCCATGACTGGGTGTTGTGCCTCGACGCCGACGAGCGCCTGAGCAACGAGCTGCGCGGCGAGATCGAGGCCGTGCGTGACAGCGGTTTCGAAGGATTTGCCGGCTGGTCCGTGCCGCGCATCACGGACTACTTCGGCCGCTTCCTGCGGCATGGCAACGCCTATCCCGACCGGCTCGTGCGCCTGTTCGACCGCCGCCGCGGCGGCTGGACGGGCTACGAGATTCATGAAAACACGCGCGTGCAGGGGCGCATAGGCAGACTGCGCGGGCATCTCGAGCACTACTCGTATCGCAGCCTGACCGATCACTACGAGCGCCTGCAGCGTTATGCCGATCTCATGGCGCAGGCGCTGTACAGCAGCGGCAAACGCTGCGGCCTGACGCAGGTGCTGGTCAATCCGCGCTGGCGCTTCGTGCGCGGCTACATCCTGCGGCTCGGCTTTCTCGATGGCTGGCGCGGACTCGTGTTCGCGCTCGTCGAGGCGAGCTACGTGCGGCGCAAGTATCTACAGCTGTACATGCGCGGCAAGGGACAGTCGAGCTGAACGCGTGTTGCTCACCCGCGCCGGATGACCGGGCTCAGCTTCGCGAGGCGCGCCAGCGGGTCATCGAGCTCGAGAAGCTCGAGCTTCTCGGTGAGGCTGATCGGCAGGATCTCGGCGAGCCGGCACCCGACCCAGGAGGCATCGCCGTAGTGTTTAGCCACGGCTGCATACACATCGCCGAGCTCCGGCAGCACCTTGCGCAGCAGTTCCCCGAGATGCCGATACTCCTCGGCGAGCTCGAGCGCCGCCTCCGGCGGCAGCCATTCGACTTGCGCCAGATGTAGACCATCGCTCTGCCGCCAGCACTTGGTGACGCGGAACTTGCGCTCGCCGATGCAGGTAATGCCGAGCAGTCCGTCCGGCATCGTGTAGAAATCCACGATCCGCGCGCTGGTGCCCGTCACGGCCGTCTCGGCCACCGCTCCCACCTCGGCTCCGGTCAGGATCAGCACCACGCCAAACGC
>VBNY01000484.1:1049-2489 GCA_005877705.1 Gammaproteobacteria bacterium | reverse complement strand
TCGCCATACTGCTTCCGGACGTACCGATCACTCAATTCCTCGGTGCGCGGCTCAAGCTCGCTCGCGGGAGTTATGCGGAGGGAATCGCCGATCTCGAGCGCCTGGTAGCACGGCTACCGAGCCTGGTGCCCGCTCGGATCGTGCTCGGTGCTGCGCAGCTGTCGCAGGGCAACCTGATGCAGGCGCATAGTCAGCTCCAGCAGGCCATCCAACAGGCGCCCGACAACGTCGAGGCGCGCAAGCTCCTGGCTCGCGTGCAGCTGCAGCTCAATCAACCTGACGCGGCGCTGCATATTCTCTCGTCGACAATCGACGCGAACCCAACCGATCCTGAGCTCTACACGCTGCTGGAGGCCACCCAGATCGGTCTGGGGGACACTGGTTCCGCCATCGAGACGCTCGCGCGGGGTGTGCGCGCAAATCCCGCCGACGCGAGTCTGAAGCTCGATCTGGCGCAGGCATACCTGCGCGTCGGACGCGGCAAGGATGCGCTTGCGCTGCTGCAGTCGTTGGACACCTCGCACGAGGATCCGCGCCGCGATCGGCTGTTCGTGGCCGCCGTCTATGCGGTTCGCGGTGCGGAGGCTGCGAGCGAAGAAATCGACAGCCTGCTCAAGGCGCGCCCGCAAGACATCCAAACACTCAATCTCGCCGCCTCCTACGCAGCGATGCAGTGGCAGTTCGAGCGTGCGCGGGCGTTGCTGCAGCAGGCGCTCGCGATAAATGCGCATGACGTCGGCTCACTCGGCAATCTGGCGCGAGTGGCTCTGGCCACGGGCGATCTCCCGGGCGCGGAGGGGGCCATGCGTACGGCGCTGGCCACCGACGGCCACAATGTGCCCGTGCGCATTGCGCTTGCTGACATCCTGATGCGCCGCGGGGACCTGGTAGCGGCGCAACGGGTTCTGGAATCCGGCGGCGGCGATTCCGCCGGTCCGCAGCTGCAGCTGGCGCTCGGACAACTCGCGCTGGTGCGCGGCGACTTGGTCAAGGCAAATGCGGCTTTGGATCGCGCGGTCGCCTCGCAACCCGCGCGCGCCGACCTCGTGAACCAAGCCGGCACATTGCTGCTGCAGGCGCGGCAGTACGAGGCGGCGCTGGCGCGCTTTCGTAAAGCGGCGGCTCTCGGACCGAATAACGCCTCTTATTGGCTCAACGTTGGTCGCGCCCAACTCGCGCTCAATCAGACCACTCAGGCTCAGGAGTCGTTCGAGAAGTCCCATCAGCTCAAGGCCCAGTGGATAGCGCCCATCGCCGCACTCACGCTGATCGATGTGCGCGCGAAGAAATTCGATAGTGCGCTGGCGCGCGTGCGCCAGGTGCTCGCGAAAAGTCCGACCGACCCGAACGCGCTCGTTCTGAACGGTGATGTGCTGGCGAGCGCGGGTAAGGCGCGCGATGCAGCCGCGGCCTACGCCGACGCCCAGCGCCAGCAGCCCG
>VBNY01000484.1:462-1034 GCA_005877705.1 Gammaproteobacteria bacterium | reverse complement strand
CAGCAGTGGCTCGCCTTGCGCCCGCACGATTACCACGTTCATACCCTGCTCGGGGACTACTTCCTCGTGCAGCAATCGTTGCGGCAGGCGGCCGGCGAATTCGAGACGGTCGTTCAGCAGGCTCCGGCGGACGTACCGGCTCTCAATAATCTGGCGTGGACCTATCTTCAGTTGAATGACTCGCGCGCCCAGTCGTTCGCCGAGCGCGCGTACCGTCTCGCGCCGACATCCCCAGGGGTGGCGGACACGCTCGGGTGGGTCCTGGCGCACAACCGCGATACCAGCCGCGCTCTGCCGCTTCTGGAGCAGGCCGCGAAGGCCGCCAATACGGACCCGGAGATCCAATACCACTATGCGTACGTGTTAGCTCAATCTGGCAAGCGTGCCGAGGCACGGGAAATTCTTACGCGTGCCCTGGCGCGCACTCGCGACTTCGCCTCCAGGCGCGACGCGGAGCGCCTATTGGCGGATCTGAAGGCATGAGGAATGGTTAAGATGGCCAATCCGGATTTTCACACCGTCGTGCAGAACCTGCTGGAGCAGCTCCGCGGGACGTGGCGGTTTCGTTGGGT
>VBNY01000484.1:0-391 GCA_005877705.1 Gammaproteobacteria bacterium | reverse complement strand
CGTCGACAATCAGATCCAGCGGGTGCGCCAGGCTCTGATCGGCGGGCCGGAGCTGCAGAAAGTGGCCGAAGAGACCGATCTGCTCGCCGGCGCCCTGACCGTGCGCGACAAACAGGAAGTGCTCGAGAAGCTTCGTAAGGCCATCGACATATCCGGAGGCATCTCGCGCGAGAATCCCTCGGCCGGTGTCTTCACGATCACCTACAAGAACTACAGTCGGGGCAAGAGTCTTCAGGTCGTCGACCGTCTCCTCAACGCGTTCGTCGAGGGCGCGCTCGGGGGCAAACGCCAGGGGTCCGAGCAGGCCGAGCAGTTCCTCGCATCCCAAATCAGCGATTACAAGCGCCGGTTGTCGTCCGCCGAGGAGAGCCTCGCAGAGTTCAAGAAGCGC